>JAOZOG010000038.1:0-8906 GCA_029933395.1 Sulfurovaceae bacterium
GATCTATGTGACAAGCTTCATTCCGGCATTGATCGCTTCGGTTGTTGGTTTGTTGTTTGCGAGGAAGTAGTGGAATAGAAATATTGTTGTAACACTGATAAAAAAAGTAGCTTAAACGTTGATTTTATGGATATTTGCGGATGGCGGACAGTGAGGGATTCGAACCCTCGATACCCGTTAGGATATGCACCCTTAGCAGGGGTGTGGTTTCAGCCAACTCACCCAACTGTCCTTGTGGAGTGGGATTATAGTAGATAAGAGTTGAAAAATTACTTAATATTCATACCACACAAAGTGTTAATTTATCCAATACGATAATTTTTTTGTTAGAATAGCACTCAAAACGGAAAAACTTCAAAGGATAACGATGCAAAAGTTCACACCTCTACTGATTCTTGCGATCTTTTTGGCGGGAGTGGTCTGGATGATATTTGGGATGAAAAACGCTATGCACGTTACAGACCATACGAAAGTCAAGAAGACACAAAGTACAAAGTAGATTATCTTGAAAAAGAATGCGCGCAGAATTGTAGCTGCCCTGCTCATCACC
The DNA here is from genome assembly GCA_029933395.1 of Sulfurovaceae bacterium. Lineage (GTDB taxonomy): Bacteria > Campylobacterota > Campylobacteria > Campylobacterales > Sulfurovaceae > SZUA-451. The sequence continues at coordinate 551 of JAOZOG010000038.1, forward strand.
ACGCTCAGTGCCCAGGCGGATTGGCGTGATGCGATCAGCGGACTTACGGATGAGGCGAAGAGTGTCTGGGAGGAGCAGACGAAGGCGCTGCTGAAGGATGATGCGAAAGAGGAGAATCTGACAGAGAGGAATCGCCGGCTGCATCAGGAGCATTTCGGTGCGATATGGGAAGATGTCATCGAAGGGCTCGAGAAGGGCCTGGAGATCAACAAAGAGATGGAGAAGGCTCCCCGCCACGCGATTTTTGGCAACGACAAGGCTTCGCTGAGAAAAGATTTTGACAGTGTGCTGGACGATATCATCGATCTCCTGCTCGATGACAATCTGCTCAACTATCGAAAGACGATCCGAGAATCCGAGCATAAGATCGCCACGGCAGAAAAAGATATCCTCAGATACCGGGAAAAGAAGATTGTGGCACCGATCGAGAGCCGGATCAAGACGACCAAAGCGGACTACGAAAAAAAGATCGATGAGGCCAGAGAGACAATAGCTAAAGAGAAAGCGGCGATCGTCCAGACCAAAACAGCGATGAGTCAAAACTTCAAAGAGCTGGGGATCAACCTGACTCCGGAGCAGATCGATGTGCTCCTGGCGCGAATCGACGGGGATGATATCATCAGGATGACGCTGGTGATGGATGTCCTCAAGCAGATCACTGCACAGCTGCTGGGTATCATGCAGGAGTCCGGCGAAGAGCTGACACACGCCAAAAAGTACTACGGAATGCACATGGTACTGCTCGAATTGGTCGTCTATATCCAGGATAAGTTGATCAGCAAACTCTCCACCCACTACCTCCCAAAAATCGATCAGATCATCGACCATACCAAAGAGATACTGGCAAGAACCAGCCAAAGGATCTCCAACGAAGAGAATCTGCAGCGCCGCAATATCTACTATCAGAACTACCAGTCACAACAGCTGACACTCAAAACAGCACTGCTCTACAGGCAAAATCTCATCAATGAGCTACAGCAGGTGAGAGAGGCGAGGGCGGTCAGCCGGAAAAATCTGGAACTCGCCAAAAATACTTATGAAACCGTCACACTCAGCAGCGACCTCTTCAAGATTATCGCGAGCAGTCAGGAGATGATGAAAGAGGTGATGAAGCTGCAGATCCCTACGATCATTCCTTTTGAAAACAGTCAGATGAAAGAGAAGTATCAGGAGTTGACCGAGAAGCTGCAGGGGCGCTAAAGGTCAGGATTTGACTTTTTTGGCAAATTTCTCTCTGAGTTTGCTGACCTTGGGGCTGATGACAGCCATGCAGTAGCCCTGTGCAGTGTTGTGACGATAGTAATCCTGGTGATAGGATTCGGCTGGATAGTATGCTTTCAGGGGCTCGATCACAGTGACAATAGGAGTGCTCCGCTTTGACTGGGCAGCATCTCTGGCTTTGAGTGCTTTTTCTTTGACTTTGTCGTCTTCATAGAAGATAGCCGATCGGTACTGGGTGCCGACATCCGCTCCCTGGCGGTTGAGCGTCGTGGGATCGTGGATCTCGAAGAAGATCTCCAGAAGGTCATCCGTGGAGATCACCTCGTCATCATAGGTGATTTTGACCACTTCGGCATGGCCGGTCTCTCCGCTGCAAACCGATCGATAGTCGGGATTGTCGGTTTGGCCGTTTGCATAGCCGCTCTCGACATCCTCTACCCCTTCGAGCAGCTCAAAAACTGCCTCCAGACACCAAAAACATCCGCCGCCCAATACCAAACTCTTTTTTGCCATTTTCTTATCCTTGCTTTTTTGGTATCATAGTATAAATTGATCGAGTCGCGCTTATGGGTGCCCAAAGTTTCAAAGAAATTGGAGAAGTGTAGCAATGAAGAACAGAAACGAGAAAAGGAAAGTGGGATATCTCTATGATCCTGTCTATCTGAAACACGATACCGGTCCGGGCCATCCTGAATCCGCCGCACGTCTGAAAGCGATCGAAGAGGCGGTTGCGCCGATGAAGCGTTCTTTGGTCGAGATCCAGCCTATCGCAGTATCGGAGTCGATCCTCAGGCTGATTCATACGCAGGAGGAGATCGATCGTGTCAGGGAGGCTTCGGAGGCGGGCAGGGCGGTCGATCCCGATACGGTCTGCAGTCTGGACTCCTACAGGGCAGCAGTGACAGCAGTGGGTGCCGGTATCACGGCGGTCGATGCGATCAAAAGGGGGAAGATAGAGCGGGCATTTTGTGCGGTGCGTCCTCCGGGGCATCATGCCACACCGACGCAGCCGATGGGGTTTTGCCTCTTCAACAATATCGCGATCGCAGCCCGCTATGCCCAGGCCCAGGGGTACAAAAGAGTTATGATCGTCGACTTCGACGTGCATCACGGGAATGGAACGCAGGATGCCTTCTGGACAGACGATACCGTCTTCTACTTCGGTTCGCATCAGGCCTTTATCTTTCCCGGATCAGGCAGCGAATCGGAGATAGGTGCCGGAAAAGGAAAAGGCTACACCTCCAACCATCCGATGATGCCCGACAGCGGCGACAAAGAGGTGCTGGAGATTTACACACAGGAGCTCCCAAAAGCATTTGCCTTCTTCAAGCCCGATATTCTCCTTGTCTCTGCAGGGTATGACCTGCATGAGAGCGACCCTCTGGCATCTCTGCATGTGACGACGGAGGGGATACGCAAAATAGTCCGGAGTATACTGGACCAGGCCGATATTCCCTCAGTCTTTTTCCTGGAAGGTGGGTACGATGTGGATGCTTTGGGGAAAAATGTCAGGGTTACGCTCGAAGAGATGCTCAAATGAGCCTTCTTGTGCTATAATATCTCCTTAAAATTACTATTCGAAAAGGAGTATCATATGAATATCAATGTTGTATGTCCTCATTGTCTGAAAGTCAATCGAATACCCAAAAAAGAGAGCTACGCCAAAGCCAATTGTGGTGCCTGTAAACAGTCACTGCTCGACAGCAAGCCTGTCTCTGTCGATGCACATGCTTTTCAGCAGTTTATCGCCAACAGTGATCTGCCTGTCGTGGTGGATTTCTGGGCACCGTGGTGTGGGCCGTGCCGTATGATGGCTCCCGCATTTGAAGAGGCAGCCCTCTCGATGCCGCTCAAGGCACAGTTCCTGAAAGTCAATACCGAAGAGCAGCCGCAGCTTGGCGGACAGTACGGTATCCAGAGTATACCGACAATGGTGATCTTCAAAGGCGGCAAAGAGGTTGACCGTGTCAGCGGTGCATTGAGTGCGCAGAGGATTCAAAACTGGGTCGCACAGTACCAGAGTTGAATCGATAAGGAAACGGATGCCAAAAGCAAAAATTTTACTCCTCGAAGATGATGCCAATCTCAATGAGACCATTGTAGAGTTTCTCGAAGACGAGGGGTATGAAGTCGAGAGTACCTATGAGGGGTACGAGGCGGAGGAGCGGCTCTATGAGAGCAAATTCGATCTGCTTCTTCTGGATGTCAATACACCGGGGCTGAACGGGTTTGAAGTGCTGAAGGGGGCGAGAGAGCGGGGCGTGGCTTCTCCCGCGATCTATATCACTTCGCTCAACAGTGTGGAAGATCTCGAGAAGGGATATGCCAGCGGCTGTGATGACTATGTCCGCAAGCCTTTCGTACTCAAGGAGCTCCTGATACGGATGGAGACGCTGCTCAAGCGCGGATTCTATCATGAGAAAAAAGAGTTCGTCAAGATAGGCGACGATGTCAAGTACGATATCCAGACCGGCCTGCTGATGGTCGGAGAGAAGACAGTTTCTCTGGGCAACAAAGAGACCAGGCTTCTGAAGCTCTTTATGCAGTCGGAGGCGGAGATACTCTCCCATGAGCGTATCTATACACACCTCTGGGATTTCGATGAGGAGCCCAGCGACACGGCACTGCGTACCTATATCAAAAATCTCCGCAAAATCATCGGTAAGGATAGAATTGTCAGTATTAAAAAACAGGGCTACAAGTTCATTGCTCAGGAGTGAAAAAAAATCACTTCTGCGTTTTTTGACACTCTATCTGCTGCTCGTTATTCTTGTATTGTCACTGCTGTCTCTTTTTTACTATCAGAGTCAGGAGAAGCTGATGTTCTCCAATCAGCGGGCGGTTCTCTCCAACTATGCCTATGAGCAGATCAAGCGGCTCAAAACACTCCATCACTATTTCGATGACCGGCGCACCTATCCCAGAGATAATCGTTTCAAGAGTGCGATCTATGATATGGAGGAGGTACAGATCTTTTCGCTTCTGGAGAATGATACCGTGAGGTTTCATGAAGAGATCTACCGGGCAGGGAAAAAAATCCACTTCGTCAAAATTCTGGACAACTACTACCTGGGGGCGAAATATCTGATCATTGAAGTCGATGATGACCAAGTATGGCATCAGGAGACGATCAGAACGATTATGCTCTACGGATCGCTGGCATTGCTGGTACTGTTGATGTTCAGTTTCGTACTTGCCAAGCTTTTTTTGAAACCGATGCGCGATTCGATCATCCTGCTGGACCGCTTTATCAAAGATACGACCCATGAGCTCAATACCCCCCTCAGTGCAATCCTCGCCAATATCGAAATGATGGACAAAGATGTGATGGTGGAGAAGAACCGCAAAAAACTCGAGCGCATCACGATCGCCGCCAAGACGGTCTCGACACTCTATGAGGACTTGACCTATCTGACACTCGAGCACGAGAGGGAAAACAGAGATGAAATACTCGATCTGCGTAAAATCATTCTGGAGCGGATCGACTACTTCGAAACGCTTTCGCGATCCAGGCAGATCAGCATCAGCCATGATCTGGATGCCGAACAGTTTCTGATGGATCGCAAGAAATTCATCCGTGTCATCGACAATCTCATCTCCAATGCGATCAAATACAACAGGCGCGGCGGATCGATCAAGATCAGTCTGCACAAAGGCCGATTGATCGTCGAGGATACAGGTATCGGAATCGAAGAGGAGAAGATCCCCTTCATCTTCGATCGTTATCTTCGCTTCAACAGCAGCGAAGGGGGCTTTGGTGTGGGACTGAGTATCGTCAGGAAGATCACCGATGAGTATGCGATAGAGATTGAAGTGAATTCGAAACTCGGAAAGGGAACAAGGATGGTGTTGAAATGGTAAAGAAGATCGTACTCCTTGCAGGATTGACACTGGCACTTGCGGGTGAAGATGCGTTTGAACGGGAGTGTGTCCCCTGCCACAGGGAGCTCCCTATGACGCTGCAGAGAATGTTTATGAACTATCTGCTGGTTTACAGCGGTGAGAAAAACACCAAAGTGGCACTGAAGCATTTTTTGCGCTATCCCCGTAAAGATACTTCGGTGATGTCGGATCTTTTCTTGAAGAATTTTGCCGTCAAGGAGCCTCTATTGATCCCTGAAGAGGTACTGGATGAGGCGATCAATATCTACTGGGAGAAGTACAAAGTCATCGGTAAGCTTAAATAGCCTATAATATGAACAATACTTAAATTATAAGTCCTTATGATAAATTATAATCTTTGGAGCAGAGAATGAAAAAAATAATCGTGTTTGTAATGATTGTCGCCTTCGGTATGGTCGGCATGACTGCCGCAGCGGATGCCAGTGCCGCCAAAGGGCAAAAGCTGTTCAAAAAAAAGCTCAGAAAGGCGTGCCGTTTTTCCGGTGTTAAATTTGCGCGCAAGCATACCCAGGATGAGTGGGAAGATATCTATAAAGCCGGCAAATTTCCTGACGAAGCCAAAAAAATCTGCCCCAGGCTGAAACTCGACAAGATCAAAAAGTCATGGTGGCCGCATATCTACGACTTCACACACGAATATGCGACGGGCAGTTCTCGCGTGCCCAGCTGCTGATCCGGGACCTTGCAGACAGAGTGGAGATGTACGATCGAGCAGTGGGAGTGCGATACTTCACAATCACTTCACAATTTTTCACTATTCTTCTTTCGTAACAAATTCATACAAAAAGGATCTATATGACTAAATTTTCAAAATTGGCTTTGGCAGCACTCTTTGCGTTTGCTGTAATGGGAACAACTGCATCGGCTGACGTTGCAAAAGGACAGAAGCTCTACTCCAAGAAATTGAAGGGTGCTTGTGGTTTCTCGGGTGCCAAGTTTGCTGCGAAGCATACTCAGGATCAGTGGGAAGAGATTAAAAATGCCGGCAAATTTGCTGACGAAGTAAAGAAAATTTGTCCAAAGGCAAAGTTCAAAGATAAGTGGACGAATGATATGTATGACTTCGCTTACGAGTATGCGTCTGATTCAGGTAACGTACCAAGCTGCTAAGTGGTTGACATAACACTTTTAAACCAATTTATCTTAAAGGAGAATATATGAAAAAAATCGCAATCGCAATGTTGTTTGCAGGATCTACACTTTTGATGGCTGACGGAGCCGCTGCTTATGCTAAATGTGCAGGATGTCACGGACAAAATGGTGAAAAAGCTGCACTCGGTAAGTCTGCTGTCATTACAGGACAGGATGCTGCTAAAACTGTAGAGCAACTCAAAGGTTACAAGGCCGGTACACTCAACCAGCACGGAATGGGTGGCGTAATGAAAGGCCAGGTAGCTTCTATGGATGATGCTGCAATGCAGGAAATAGCGGATTATATCGCTGCAATGAAGTAAGATTCTTTATCTTTCATTCCGAAGCTGAAAGGCTTCGGGATTTATCTAACTTTACTACTTATATCATTCTTCATTTTTTACTCATCCCATAAGATCATTTTCGCCTTTCAGTTCATTTGGATAGAATGCCAAAAAATATTTCAATCACTATATCAAATCATAATTCAAGGAAAAAACAGTGCTAAGTACAGTCAATTTAACACAGCGATATGGCAAGAGAGTTCTCTTCGACAAGATCTCTATCACGCTCGATCAGGGAAAACGCTACGGATTGATCGGTGCCAATGGCGCAGGGAAGTCCACCTTTATGAAGATCCTGGCAGGGGAGCTGGAGCCAACAGACGGCGAAGTGCAGATTCAGCCCGGAGCCAAACTGGGGATGTTGAGCCAGAACCAGTATGCGTTCGAAGATTTCACGCTCAAAGATGCCGTACTCTATGGTAACAAGAAGCTTTATGATGCCCAGAAAGAGAAAGAGAAACTCTATATGGAGGGTGACTTCGAAGATGATGCTGTCAACAACCGCCTTGCGGAGCTGGAGATGATCTGTGCCGACGAAGATCCGACCTACGAGAGTGAAGTCAAGATCGAGAAGCTGCTCGAAGCCCTTGGCTTTCCTGCCAGCCAGCATGATGACCTGATGAGTTCACTGACAGGCGGAGACAAGTTCAAGATTTTGCTTGCCCAGGTCCTTTTCCTCAAACCTGATATCCTCCTGCTCGACGAGCCGACCAACAATCTCGATATCGAAACGATTGGCTGGCTGGAGAATGAGCTGAAGCGCCATGAAGGTGTTCTGGTTGTCATCTCGCACGACAGACACTTTCTCAATGGTGTCGTGACCCATATTCTTGACCTCGATTTTTCGAAGATACGGGAGTTTACCGGCAATTATGACGACTGGTATATCGCAGCGAACCTGATGGCCAAGCAGGCGGAAGCGGACCGGAGCAAGGCACTCAAAGAGAAGGAGGAGCTGGAGAAATTTATCGCCAGATTCTCAGCCAATGCCTCCAAGGCAAAGCAGGCAACCAGCCGCCAAAAGCAGCTTGACAAACTCAATGTAGAGGATATTCAGCTCTCCAGCCGAAGAGACCCTTCCATAATGTTCCGTCCCCATCGTGACATCGGCAATGAAGTCCTCGAGATAAGCGATCTTGGCAAAAGCTATGAGGAGAAAAAAGCGCTCGAGCATATCACTTTCAAAGTAGAGAAGGGTGACAAGATCGCCCTGATCGGTACCAACGGTGTGGGCAAAACGACACTGCTGGAGATCCTGATGGAGAAGATCCCTGCAGATGAGGGGAGCTTCAAATGGGGGCAGACGATTACCTGCAGCTACTTTCCTCAGAATACGACCGATATCGTCACTGGGGATATGAAACTCTACGACTGGCTTCAGTCACACGACCCCAAATGGCATATCGATGAGCTGCGTAAGGTACTGGGCCGGATGCTCTTTTCCGGGGAGGAGCAGGAGAAGGTCGTCGATGCCTGTTCGGGAGGCGAAAAGCACCGTATCATGCTCTCCAAGATGATGATGGATGCCGCCAATTTCCTCATACTCGACGAGCCGGACAATCACCTCGATCTCGAAGCGATCGTGGCGCTCGGCGAAGCACTGCATCGTTATCAGGGCGGTGTCATCTGTGTCACTCACGACAGGGAATTGATCGATGCCTTTGCCAACCGTATCATCAAATTCAATGAGGATGGCAGCATGATTGATTTTGAGGGGAATTACGAAACCTTCGTCGAGCATCACGGGCATTGATTTG
>JAOZOG010000038.1:9006-12912 GCA_029933395.1 Sulfurovaceae bacterium
CAATATTGGTATAAACCGCCTGCACATCCTCATCATCTTCGAGTTTGTCGATGAGTACCTCGACCTCCTCCATCTCCTTTTCGCTCAATTCGATCGGTGTGTTAGCGATACGTTGCAGTTCGGCTTTGGTGACCTCTATATTGCGCTCTTCGAGTGCATGGGCCAGATCACCAAATGAGGTATACTCACCGTAGATGCGAACGATCGCTTTGTCTTCACCACTCTCCTGCGGTTCGACATCCTCTTCGATCTCTTCGAGTCCGAAGTCGATCAGGTCGAGTTCAAGCTCCTCGAGATCCATCTCGTCTGTTTTATCGAACGTGAAAACCGCCTTGCGCGTAAACATAAAATCAAGCGAACCATTCTTGAGCGCTTCTCCGCCGTTGCGGGAGAGGATTGCCTTGATATTGGCGATGGTCCGGGTATTGTTGTCTGTGGCACAGTCGATAAAGAGGAGTACGCCGTGGCCTGCCTTGGCTTCGTAGCTCAACTCCTTGATATCGGCTGCGTCTTTCCCGCTTGCCCGTTTGATTGCCGCTTCGATATTGTCTTTGGGCATATTTTGTGCTTTGGCATTGAGGATGGCGGTACGGAGCTTGGGGTTCATATCGGGGTCCTGCCCCCCCTCTTTGGCTGCCATCGTAATGATTTTCCCCAGTTTTGGAAAGATACGGGACATCGTGCCCCATCGCTTCATTTTAGCTGCTTTACGGTATTCAAACGCTCTACCCATTGATCATTCCTTAGATAATAATTGTGTGATTATACCCCTGTATTGGTTTAGGTGTACTTGGCAGGAGATATTTTGCGGCGCTGAGTATTGCAAAATGCTATCAAAAAACAGTTCAAAGCGATATTGTGATACCCTAACATCTATTATCCCGGATTATGCAATAGAAATTACACAACTGGCATTTATCATTGCACTGTGGGCATTCACAAAGAATCATCGATTAACCTTCGGGTTAACCTCAAATTCTTTGCAAATACCCACAGCACAAGCATAAGCGCCATTTATTGTAATTCTATTGCATAATCCGGGATTATCAAATGCCAAGTATCGAGCACAGGGGTAGCGATGTCAGATGAAAAACTGAAACAGATCAAAACAGCAGGTTTTATACTCAAGCCGAATACCCCTGAGATCAAAGGGCTTTATCTGGCGATTAAATTGCAGTTTGAATCGAAAGGTATTGCAGTTCTCCTTTCTGAAATATCGGCCGGGATGATCGGTGAAGAGGGTATTCCCTTTGACCAGATCTGTGAACGATCCGATTTTCTGGTTTCTCTGGGGGGCGATGGTACGCTCCTCTCACTGGTTCGGCGAAGTTACGGGTACAATAAACCGATACTGGGTATCAATGCAGGCAATCTTGGATTTTTGGCAGACATCAGGATCGACGAGGTCGAAGCGTTTCTGGACGCGATGCAGAGAGGGGACTACCGTATCGATGACCGTATGATGATCGAGGGGTATGTACGGACAGAAGAGGGTATCAAAGAGTTCTACGCTTTCAACGATGTGGTGATCACCCGTCCTACCATCTCCAAAATGGCGAAGATCGACGCCTCGATCGATGGTGAATGGTTCAATACCTACAGTGGAGACGGGCTGATTATCTCCACGCCGACCGGATCGACGGCTTATTCGCTGGCAGCGGGCGGGCCGATCATCTATCCTTTGACCAAGGCCTTCATCATGACGCCGATCTGTGCACACTCTCTGACGCAGCGCCCGCTGGTGGTACCGGCTGATTTCACGATCGAGCTGCATTCGCCCAATGCCAGGGTCATTGCGATGATCGATGGGCAGGATGACTACGAGATGCAGATCGGGGAACAGCTGGTGATCAAAGGTGCCAGGAAGGGTGCCAAACTGCTGCATCGAAGTGAACGAAACTACTTCTCGGTCCTGCGTGAAAAACTCTCCTGGGGTGCGAAAAATTGAGTATCAGACGTCTCTATCTCAAAGAGCTGCTCTCTTTTGACGAGTCGGAGCTGGAGTTCGATCCGGGGCTGGTCGTACTGACAGGCCCCAGTGGTGCAGGCAAGTCGGTATTGATGCAGAGTGTTCTCTCGCAGTTTGGGTATGGAAGCAGTGAAGCGAAACTCTGCGAAGTGACAATGGCCAAACCTCCCAGGATGGAGTCTGAAGCATACAAGCTGGATGAGGAGTTGGTCATCCGGAGTATCAAAAAGGATCGCACACGCTTCTACCTCAATGAGCAGAATATCTCCAAAAAATCACTGCGGGGACTCTTCGGGGAGACGATCCGCTATCTGAGTGTGCGCGACAGAGGGGGGTTCGAGAGTGAAACGCTGCTGGAGCTGCTCGACCGGTCGCGCAGAGCACACGATCGCAGCTACCGCAAACTTCTCAAAGAGTATCGCAAGCGTTTTGCCTACTATCGCAGTAAAGAGCTTGAGCTGGAGAAGATACGCGAAGATGAAGCGAAGCTGGCAGAGTTGATCGAGTTTACGACTTACGAGATCGAAAAGATCAAAGCGATCGACCCCAAAGTAGGAGAGGATGAGGAGCTGATGCATATCAAGCAGCAGCTCTCACGGATCGACAAGATCGACGATGCGCTTCAGCGGGCTGAAGCGATCTTCGCTTCCGAGGAGACAGTCTACGATCTTTTTCGGCTGCTGGATAGAGAAGGGAGCTATTTCAGTGATGCGATGAATCAGCTTCGTGCAGATTTCGATGAGGCACGATCGTTGGCGGATGAACTCTCGGAGATCGATGTCGAAGAGGTACTCGACCGCCTGGAGAAGATCTCCGGACTCAAAAAACGCTACGGTTCCATCTCGGAAGCACTGCTCTATCTGGAACGCAAAGAGCAGGAGCTGGCCGGATATGAGACGATCGAGCAGGATAAAAGCACGCTGGAGTCTTTTCTCGCGCTGGAGTATTCAGAGTTGACGATACTGGCACAGCGTATCTCTCAAGCCCGAAGGGAGGAGTCGGAGAGCGTTGAAACGGAGTTGGCCCGTTATCTTGCAGAGCTTAAGCTGCCTGCGGCAACGTTTCACTTCGATCGGGAAAAGTTGGGAGAGTCCGGGGTAGACCGGATTGATCTGCTCATTGGAGACTCATCGACATCGACACTGAGCGGCGGAGAGTTCAATCGGCTCAGACTGGCACTTCTGGTCGTAGCGATGGAAGGAAAAAACGAAGAGTCCGGCGTAATCATCCTGGATGAGATCGATGCCAATGTAAGTGGGGATGAATCGATCGCTATCGCTTCGATGATCGCCAAACTCTCCAAGGCGTATCAAATCTTTGCCATTTCCCATCAGGCACACCTCTCTGCGCAGGCGGATCAGCATATCCTGGTATCGAAAGAGGGGAATGTCAGTCAGGCCAGGATCCTCGATGAAGAGGAGCGGATCGCAGAGATTGCCCGCATCATCGGGGGTGAAAAGTCAGCCGATGAGGCAGTCGCTTTTGCCAGAAAGCTGAGGAGAGTAGAGTAAGAGATTTTTTCTGTCAGGTAAATTGTTTTTTTAACTTTTCCAGATAGGCTTTGAGGCTGGACAGATAGCTTTTGAGTGCCTCTTTCTCTTTTTCACTTTTACAGTAGGTGTTGAACTCGATCAGCTGATCGGCGACCCCGCCGGTACCCAGATTGGTTGCTGAACCTTTCAAGGAGTGGGTCAGTCGTTCGACATTTTCGAAATCATCCGCTTCGATCGCTGCTTCGATCTGCGGAATATGGTCATCGATCTGACCGATCAGCTCAAGAACAAAGCTATCCGCATCCTCCTGCGACAGCCCCATACTCAGCAATCTGCTATTGTCAAAATCCGGATATACTTTTTCGGGAGCTACTTTTGGTATTTTTGGTTCGGGTGCGGGTTTCGGGACTGTTTTTTCAATAGCTTGCGGTTTGGGCGCGGGTT
>JAOZOG010000038.1:13012-16139 GCA_029933395.1 Sulfurovaceae bacterium
GGTGGTTTGGTTCTTTGTCGGGGTGTTGGCTTCGGTTCTGCTGCAGCTTTCCTGGCGGCCTCTGCACGTTCTTTCCGTTTTCTTTTTTCAGCCTCAAGCGCTTCCTTCTCTCTTAGCTGCCTCTCCTCCCGGGCTCTTTGCTCTTCGGCCTCTCTTCTTCGTTCCAGAGGTGTTTCGGTCTTCTGTACCGGTTTTTCTTCCGGGGGAGCAGTTCTCTTGTCTTGTCGGTTTTCCGGTTTGGTGAAGGGGAAAGTTTCATCCGCCGCCTCTTTTTTTTCAAGATCAGTTTTGGCTCTCTCCTTGAAGAAAGAGGTGATCTCCTCTCTGAAGAGGATGAGAGAAAAAAGAGCAATAAACAGTATCAGCAGTGCAATATCAAAGGCCATAACCATCCCTTCTATTTTTAAGCTTGTGTGTCGATTAAACTAATCATACAATACTCTAACTAAAGTTGCGGTGTATGTGATGGTTCAGACCCCGAATATCTCCTGGAAAGCAGTCGGTATTCTGGCGATCTTCTCACTCTGGAGGCAGACAAGCAGGATATCCATATCGAAGAGAACGAGACCATCTCTGTTTTTGATCTCTTGGAACAACGTGATGGAAACAGATTTATATTCTTTAATATAAGTATTGATAACGATCTCTTCTCCGAAGCGTGCAGGGTGATGGAAGTTGGCTTGTATCTTCTTGACGACGAAATGGTAGTCATCCTGAATGGGGCTGGCATTCTGGGAAAAGAAAAACTCGGATCGTGCTCTCTCGCAAAAATTGAGATATTTGGAGTGGTAGCATATGCCGCCGGCATCGACATCCTCATAGTAGATTCGGCAACTGTAGTCCGACATAAATTTCTTCATTTCCATATTTGCCGCCTCTTGCCTCAAAGTGTATGATGCTTGATCGCTTTCTCCAGGTCCTCCATCGTGTCGATACCGAAACTCTCTGTTTCGACTTCTGCCATCGCGATTCGGTATCCGTGATAGAGGGCTCTGAGCTGTTCGAGTTTTTCGATCTCTTCGAGTGGTGCAGGGTGAAGGGAGCAGAAGGTTCGCAGTGAGCGCATCGTAAAACCGTAGAGGCCGAGATGCCCTTTGTACGCGTCAAAATGGTGATCACGGGGGTAGGGGATCTTGGAACGGGAAAAGTAGAGCGCAATATCTGCTTCGTCAGTGACGACTTTGACGATATTGGGGTCATCTGCTTCGGGATTGCTGATCTGTTTGTAAGCTGAGTTCATCATAATCTGCGGATTCTCCCGGTTGCTCTCTGTCAGCGTATAGATCTTATTGACCACTTCAGACTCGATGAAGGGTTCATCCCCCTGCACATTGATGATGATCTCCTCTTCATTCAGTCCAAGTATCTGCGCTGCTTCGAAGATACGGTCGGTGCCGCTCTGATGTTGGCCGGAGGTCAGGACTGCTCTGATATCGTGCTCCCCGGCGATCTCGATGACTTCCTGCGCGTCGGTAGCGATGGTGACCTCATCGATCTCATCGACTGCCATCGCAGTGCGGATCACCATAGGGATACCTGCGATATCGGCGAGGACTTTATTGGGGAAGCGGGTGGAGCCGATACGGGCCGGAATGATAATCATAGTAAACCTTTTAAGCGTTGTTTAGCGGTGCTCTATAGTAATTTTACACTCTCTATGTTAAAATACCGCACATTTAGACAAAGGCAGGCATCGATACATGGCGAAACAGGCACTCTTTCTCCTCAATATGGGGGGAGCCAACAATCTCGATGAAGTCGAGCTCTTCCTTCACAATATGTTCGCCGACAAAAATATTCTGCCAATGAATCCATGGCTGCGCCGACTGGTTGCCACGATTATCATTACCAAGCGTCTTGATGATGTCAAAGAGAACTACAAGCTGCTGGGTGGTAAATCACCTCTACCCGAGTTGACGGAAAAGCTGATTGGGAAACTTCACAAGAAGCTGGAGTTGCCGATCTATGCTGCGATGCGCTATGTACCACCTTTTGCGACGGATGCCCTGCTCAAGTGTCAGAAAGAGGGCATAGAGGAGCTGCTGCTTTTCCCTCTCTATCCACAATACTCCACAACCACGACACGCTCTTCGCTGGAGGATATCGAAGCCCGCTGTCAAGAGATCGGCTATTATCCGAAAATTACAGTGATAGAGCCCTACTATGACGACTATAACTATATCGCTGCGAGTGTCGAAAAGATCGTTGAAGCCATAGGAGAGAAGGACCCGGGCGAGTACGATCTCATCCTCTCTGCCCACGGACTGCCTATGAGTATCATCAAAGCAGGCGACCCCTACGAAAAACAGGTCGAAGCCAATGTCTCCGCGATCAAAATCTATCTCAAAGAGAGAGGTGTCACATTCAGGCAGATCAAGTTGGCATACCAGTCCAAGGTGGGGTCATCGGCCTGGCTGGAGCCCAATCTCGTCGATGTCCTGCGCAATCCTGACAATATGAAAGTGCTGATCTACCCGATCGCTTTTACGATCGACAACTCCGAAACACTGTTTGAACTGGATATTGAGCATCGCGAGATTGCCGAGAAGATAGGGTATGAGGATTATATCGTTGCAAAGTGCTTCAACGACAGTGACAGTTTTGTCGATTTGATCATAAAGCTCACCAAAAAGTATCGACTTTAATGGTGACGGTTGAGACTCCTTTTGAAGAGACCATAGAGGTCAAGCACTCCAAATTTATTGCCCACCTTGTCCCTTTTTCCCAATTTGAAACCCATCTGAAAAAACTTAGGGAGCAGCACCCCAAAGCCAGCCATATCGTTACGGCTTATCGTATGCTCAATACATACGATCAGATTGTTGAAGCGAGCAGTGATGATGGAGAGCCCAAGGGATGTGCCGGCCTTCCGGTACTGAATGTCCTGCGCGGTGCAGAGCTAATCAACGCTGCCCTGCTGATTGTCCGCTATTTCGGTGGGACCAAACTGGGAACCGGCGGGATGGTGAGGGCTTATGGCCTGGCTGCCAAAACAGTTCTGGAGCGTGCCGAACTGATAGCGTATCGCAAGATGCTGACAATGCATTTTGTCACGGACTATACATCTGTGCAGAGGGTAGAGTATCTGCTTGCCCAGCTTGATATTGGAGAGATAAAAAGAGCATTT
>JAOZOG010000185.1 GCA_029933395.1 Sulfurovaceae bacterium
GCACCCCCGGAGCCGATGACAAGGAGATCGATCATCGTAAAGTTCTCCGGAGAACTTTACGAGTGAAGCGTGAAATGGTGTGGTTGTCTGTTGTCATTTGTTATATCTTTTTCTCTTTGATAAATGTTTGGATATTTTTCATAATACCCTCGAAGAGTTTTTGTCGTGCTTCGAGGCTGGTCCAGGCAATATGTGGGGTGATGAGCAGGCGTTCGGGATGCTTGATGCGCATCAGGGGATTGCCTGAGTCGATGGGTTCTTTGGCGAGGACATCCAGTCCGGCATAGAATCGTCGTCGGTCAAGTTCGTAGGCGAGATCGGTTTCATTGATGATGCCCCCTCTTCCAAGGTTGAGCAGGATGGCGTCTTCCTGGATGAGGTGCAGGTTGTTGTCATTGATCAGTTCGAATGTCTTGGCATTGAGTGGTGCATGGATGGAGATGATTTCACATGTGCTCAGCAGTTTTTCCAGCGGGAGATGCGGATAGCCATGTCTGAGATTGCTGCCGGAGGTAGAGTGGTAGTAGATCTCTGCGCCAAAGGCAGAAGCGACACGGGCAACCTCCTGGCCAATGGTACCGAAACCTATCACGCCCCAGTTTTTTCCTGCTATCTCATAGAATGGACGGGAGACATCCGTGAAGATTCCCGAACGGCTCCAGTCGCCGCTTTTGACACTCTGATCATAATATGCCAGCTTCTCCAACAGATAGAGCGCCATGGCGAAGGTGTGCTGTACGACACTCTGGGTAGAATAGCCCGCAACATTTTTGACGGTAATCCCTCTGGATGCAGCATGCTCGAGATCGATGTTGTTGGTTCCTGTCGCTGCGATACAGATCAGTTTCAGCTGCGGAGCGGCATCCATCATATCGGCATCGATCACCACTTTGTTCGTGATCACGATATCGGCTTCGCGAATGCGATCGGCCGTCTCTTCAGGCTCTGTGGTCTGATAGACGATCAGATCGCCGATATCGACCAGTGGACTGATGTCGAGGTCGTCACCCAGTGTTTTGGCATCAAGTACTGCAATTTTCATTTTGTCCACCTAGGAGTCACTCATCTGATTGACGATTTCGAGGGCTCTTTTTTTAGCCTCTTCCACGTCGTTGTCCAGAACCAGAGAAACTGCCATACGTCTGCCCGGGTGTGACTCGGGCTTACCGAATATTCGGACAAAAGAGTTGGCCTGGAAAGCATGTTCGGGTACTTCTATTTTGGGATCCTGACTCTCGGAGAGTGCTTTGTAGGCACCACTTGCCCCTGCTCCATAGAAGGTAAAGTCGAGCGGCAGTCCCAGAACTGCCCGGACATGCAGGGCAAACTCACTCTGGCTCTGCGTAATGAGTGTGACCATTCCGGTGTCGTGTGGGCGTGGACTCAGTTCGGAGAAGTAGACCTCGTCGCCTTTGACAAAAAACTCCACCCCAAAGATACCGCGGCCACCCAGGCCGTCCGTCACCATCCTGGCAATCTCTCTGGCTTTCTCGAGCGCAGCAGAGTGCATCGGCATCGGCTGCCATGAGAGGATATAGTCTCCATCTTTCTGAATATGTCCGATCGGTTCGCAGAAGACGGTCTCCTCCTCGGTGCGGACGGTCAAGAGTGTAATCTCATAATCGAAATCGATAAACCCTTCGACGATCAGTTCGCTGGCATCCCCTCTGGCCTCTTTGGCGATCTCCCAGGAGCGGGGAATCTCCCCTATATTTCTGGCGATACTCTGTCCATGTCCGGAGCTGCTCATAACCGGCTTGATGACACAGGGGAAACCGATACGCCGCGCCTCTTTCTCCAGCTCCTCTTCGCTGGTGACAAACGCATAGTCGCTTGTCGCGAGACCAAGTGTTTCTGCAGCGAAGATGCGGATATTTTTCCGGTTCATCGTTTTGTTGACCGCTTCGGCATTGGGGATGACATGAAAGCCTTCTGCTTCAGCGTCAAAGAGTGCTTCGATACTGAGCGCCTCGACTTCGGGCAGGATATAGGTCGGCTGTTCTTTGCGGATCAGCGCGATCAGCGCCTCCCTGTCCTGCATATCGATGACATGGGCACGATTGGCGACCAGATGGGCCGGCGCATGGGCATACTTGTCCACTGCAACCACTTCGATACCGAGTCTCTGTGCTTCGATGGCAACCTCTTTGCCCAATTCGCCTGATCCCAGCAACATGATCTTGATAGAGTCGTTTTTGAGAGGGGATGTAAAAGTCATAAAATACCCTTTTAAAATACATAAATATTGAATAATTTTAGCCAAAATTCTATTTGAGGCAGGCTAGATATCAGTGTATCCTACGGAGAATTTTTCAAGTTGGGGCATAAAGAAATAGTTTGGAGAGTGAGTGAGTTGCTGCAGAAAAAGATTCTGCAGCTTATGGTGGTCAAAACTTACAGTCTTGACTCGTATCTTCGGATCATGAAGAGTTTCTTGAGGATCTTCTTACGGGTAGCGATCTTCTCTTTCTTGCGCTTCTCAGTGGCAGTTTCATAGTACTGTCTCGCTCTTGCTTCTGTGACGATCAGGTTTCTGTCGCACTGTCGCTTGAACTTTCGATACGCATCATCAAAAGAGTCTCGTGGTGTCAAAACGATTCCTGGCATAGGTCATCACCCCCTTCCTTCTCAGATTTTTCCTCTTTGCCGGCAGTGCCGTTCGGGAAAATAAGTGGCGAATTATATCGAAAGAAGTTTAGAGGAAAATAAGTGACAAGTAGATGACGCACCTTGGACCAAAGTCCAATACAGCTTTTGTGCCCCATAAATCTACTATAATTAGAAAGAAATAGTTCCGAAAGGATTTTGATGCAAAAAGTATTTCAAAACTGTTACGCGATGGACAGGCGATGCTATGACGCATACGGTTTGACAGAAGATATTCTGATGGAGCATGCAGCCCAGGGGATGGCGGACTATATCCTTACGCATTTTCCTGAAGGGAGCTCTGTGGTGATCATTGCCGGGCCGGGGAATAATGGTGCGGATGGTATCGTGCTGGCGAGATTGCTCCACAGGGCTTATGATGTGGCGCTCCTGCTGCCGTTTGGTGCGAAATCTCCTATGGCAAAGCTGCAGCTCGAACGGGCTGAAAAGATTGGGATCGTTCCGGGCGAAGCCGTGCAGGATGCCGACGTGATCGTCGATGCCCTCTTCGGGGCTGGGCTGAACAGAGAGCTGGACGAGAAGAGCCAGGCGATTGTCGAGGCTATGAATCGGAAACAGGGGGTGAAGATCGCCTGTGATATCCCCAGCGGTATCGGGGAGGAGGGGAGGCTGCTGCCGATCGCGTTTCGGGCTGATGTGACGATCACGATGGGCGCCCTGAAAGAAGCACTCTATCTCGATGAAGCGAAAGAGTGTGCAGGGGAAGTGATCTGTGTCGATCTCGGTGTCGACCGGACACTGTATGAGTTCGAGAGTCATACGTTTGTTCTGGAGCAGCAGGACTTGAGGCTCCCCTTCCGCACCCAACAATCGACCCACAAGGGTACTTTCGGTCATGCGGCTATACTGTGTGGCGAGAAAGAGGGGGCGGCGATCATCGCGGGGTCGGCGGCATTGCGCTTTGGGGCCGGACTTGTTACGCTGGTGATCCATGAGCAGGTCTCCGCACCTCCCTATCTGATGACTGCCACGGTGGTTCCCGAAAATGCCACGGCTCTGGCGGTCGGAATGGGGCTGGGGAGCTATTTTGAGCAGGAGTTTCTCCGGCAGTATGTACTGGAGAGCGAGCTGCCGCTGATTCTCGATGCCGACAGCTTCTACTCGGAAGAGCTGCTCTCTGTCCTCGAGCAGACAGATCGGAAGATCATACTGACACCGCACCCCAAAGAGTTCGCTTCCCTCTGGAAGATCACAATGGGTGAATCCATAAGTGTCGCGGAAATTCAACAACACCGTTTTGCCTACGTTCGGAAGTTTGCCGAGCGTTTCCCGCATATCGTTCTCCTGCTCAAGGGGGCCAATATGCTGATCGCTCACCGGAACAGCGTCTGGATCAATCCCCTGGGCAGGTCAAAACTGAGCAAGGGGGGCAGCGGAGATGTGCTCAGCGGCCTGATCGTTTCTCTGTTGGCGCAGGGCTATGATGCAGTGGATGCGGTCATCACAGGCTCATTGTCGCTGGCATTGGCTGCCGAGCGCTACAACGGATCGGATTACAGTATGTTGCCGACAGACTTGATCGAATCACTGAAGAGTCTGGAAGAAGATGACGGCGCTTAGCGGCTCTTTACCCTCTTTGTGACACAATGGCGCCTATGAAAAAGAATCTGCCAAAAATTGCCATACTTTTCAGCGGTACCGGAAGCAACCTGGCCTATATTCTGGAAAAGATGCACGGGAAAAAAGTACAAGTGGTGGTGGCGCTGACCAACAATCCCGATGCAGGAGGCGTCGCAATCGCCCAGGCACATCACGTACCCGTAGAGATTATCGATTCAAAACGCTTCTC
>JAOZOG010000609.1 GCA_029933395.1 Sulfurovaceae bacterium
GGTATGCTCGGTTCTCGATTTTCACAAAGCCTACGAAGTCATAGAAACCGGGCGGATTCTCGCAAAAGAAGTGCTCGAAAAACATAAAAAACAAAAATCCAAATAAACCATAAGGAGAAAAAATGGAAAAGATGAAAAAAGAGATCACGGAGAAGATCCGCGCCCTCCAGGAGCGTGGCGAGGCGACTGTCCAGAATGTACGCAATGTCGTGGAAGAGGCGATCAGGAGTGCGATCGAGCGCGGCGAAGCGAGTGCCGAAGAGATCCAAAAGAGCGCGAAAGAGGCTTTAAGAAGCGCCATCATCCAGCTCGAGGTCAAAGGAGAGGTCAAAAAGATAGAGATCGAAGAGATCGTCAACGGCATCCTGGGAGCGATTCGCAAAGAGAGCGAAGAGAAGCTCTCCCGCCTGGAGTATGAGATGCTCAAACTCAAAATCGAGGCGGAGGCCGAAAAAGCGTTGCTTCAACAACGCATGCAAAGAGCGTTCGAGGGCATCGAAGAGGCGGCCGAAGAGTTCGAAGAAGAGACGAAAGAGAGGATCGAAGAGGCGGCGAAAGAGGCGGGCGCCTACGGTGCGGAACTGATGGAAAAGCTCAAAGAGAGCGTACGCGAGCGGATCGAAGAGACGGTGAAGAAGGGAGAGAAGATTAAAGAGAGAGTGGCTTCGGTCGTCCAGGAGGATCTGGAAAAGATGCTCGATGAAGCCAAAACGAAGAGACAGAGCATCGAAGAGAGCGTCGCAGAGATCCTCGATGTCGCCCGCAATACGGTATCCAAAAAAGAAGAAGAGTTCAAAGAGGTTGTGGAAGGCGCCGTGGAAGGGATTAAAAGGGCGTTGAAAAAGAGAGAGAAATAGTCCAATCCGATGACGCCGCTTCAAAAAAAGGATGCAGGGTGAAAATCTTGAAAAAATACTGGGTCGGGGTGGTCGTATTGGCCCTTTTTGTGGTGGCCGGTGCGCTGATTTACGTCAAACTGCATCCGAGGCAGCTACCGGTTAATCTGGTCGAAGGAACCGGGCGAATCGACGGAGACCTGATCAACCTGAATACCAAATATCCGGGCCGTGTCGCCGAAATTTTCGTCGACGACGGCGTTGCCGTCAAAAAGGGGATGGTGGTCGCAAGGCTCGCCA
>JAOZOG010000186.1 GCA_029933395.1 Sulfurovaceae bacterium
AGTTCGGTCATCTTTTTGATATCCGACGCGATATCCGGTTTGCTGAGCAACTCGCTTATTTCATTGTATCGATCGATAAAAGGTTGAAGTTTTTCTTTGAACATTGGGTGTTCCAGTATTATAGAATTTTAATGAGTGGAGGTCTCTGCCGCCTCCCGTCCGGAAGACCGAAAGGGAGAAGATTGAGAGGGAGGTGTGTTTTATGCCGCTTCGACTGAATTGACAAGCTTGTGCAGGCGGCTGACTTTTCTAGCTGCGGTGGTTTTTTTGATAAAGCCCTTGCTGACCAGTGAATGGATCTGTCTGTTGGCAGTTTTGAATGCCTCCTGTGCGGCAGCTGTATCCTTTGCCTCTACTGCTGAGTGAACAGCCTTGACGATGTTTTTGAGTCGGGTTCTGTAATATCTGTTTCTCTCAGTTTTTACAGCAGTTTGCAAAATACGTTTTTTTGCTGATTTGTGATGTGCCATAACGCAATTCCTTTATATGTTTTACTCGTGATTAGGCCGCTTGTTGATAGCCATGAGTGTAATTAGTGGGCGAATAATAGCTAAAAAAAGATTAAAAATTTATTAAGATTTCAAAAACCGTAACTTTTTGGTACACTTAACCTAGAATGAGATAAAATATCTCCACTTATTTTAAAAATATTATAATGAAGTTACGAAAAGTACCTTGCAGGGTATTAGAGACTTCAGCAAGGAATATATAGTGAAACTATTTGGAACCGATGGTGTGCGCGGCAAGGCAGGCAAAAAGGTCAGTGCACTCAACACAATGCGTCTGGCAATGGCGACAGGAATTTATTTTCGAAAGTTTGCAAAGACCAACAGAATACTGGTAGGCAAAGATACGCGGAGAAGTGGCTATATGATCGAAAATGCGCTGGTTTCGGGATTGACGGCAGTGGGTTTTGATGTGATACAGATCGGGCCGATGCCGACTCCGGCAATCGCTTTTTTGACAGAGAATATGCGTTGTGATGCAGGGATTATGATTTCGGCAAGCCACAACCCCTACTACGATAACGGTATCAAGTTTTTCGACAGTGACGGAAACAAGCTCAATCGAGATGAAGAGGTTCAGATCGAGGCGATCTATGAAAATGAAGCACTGATCGAATCTTCACAGGTCACTGACGGAGATATCGGCAAGTCGAAGCGGATCGACGATGTGATAGGACGCTATATCGTCCATATCAAAAATTCGTTTCCCAAGCCGCTGACACTCTCAGGAACGCGTATCGTGGTGGATTGCGCCAATGGAGCAGGGTATATTGTGGCGCCTACGATTCTGAATGAACTTGGGGCCGATGTGATCGTGCTGGGGGACAAGCCCAACGGATTCAATATCAATGAGGGCTGTGGCGCGATGCATCCGGAGTACGTGGCTAAAGCGGTCAGAGAGTATCGTGCCGATGTCGGGCTGGCCCTTGATGGAGATGCGGATCGTCTGGTGATGGTGGATGAAAAGGGCAGGGTGATCGATGGTGACAAGCTGATGGCAGTTCTGGCGCTGCACCTCAAGGAGGAGGGAGAGCTCAAGGGTGACGGTATCGTTGCCACGGTGATGAGCAATATGGGACTCGATGAGTTTTTGAAGCAACACGGCCTCAAACTCTATCGCAGCGATGTCGGCGATAAAAATGTCGTTGCTTTGATGCACGAAAAAGGGATCAATTTCGGTGGCGAGCAGAGCGGCCATATCATCTTCAGTGACTATGCCAAGACGGGCGACGGTATCTCGAGTGCGCTTCAGGCTTTGGCATTTTTGATCAAGACAGGCAAAAAGGCGAGCGAAGTCTTCAATCCCTATGAATCCTATCCGCAGAAATTGGTCAATATCCGTGTCAGTGAAAAACGTGACTTCGATACGATCGAGGGGCTGGATGAGCTCAAAAGCAAAGTTGAGTCTGCCGGTATGCGGCAGCTCTTCCGCTACTCCGGGACAGAGAATAAATTGCGTATTCTTCTCGAAGGCAAAGATGAAGAGGTGTTGGAGCAGATGATGGAGCTCTGTACGGTCTTCTTCAGAAGAGAACTGGTGTAATGTTCAAAGCAGTTGCCATCTTCCTGCTGGTGGCGACCGGTACCTGGATCGTTGACCAGAATATCAAAACACTCTTTGTGCATGGGTACTACTGGGACAGCAAATGCATATCACTCGAGCTGCATTACAACAAGGGTGTCGCTTTTTCGATGCTGGCATTTCTGGGCCCCTATCTGAAATGGATACAGGTCGTATTGATCGCAGGCATTATAGGGTACGTCTGGTACGAGGGCTATCTCAAAAAGTATGCCTTTCCTCTGGGGCTGCTGATCGGCGCGGCTGTGAGCAATCTCTATGACCGATTTGTTCACGGGGGTGTGGTCGATTATGTTGCGTGGCACTGCTGGTTCGATTTTGCCGTGTTCAACTATGCGGATGTGATGATCGATATCGCGATCGGATGGATACTGCTTCAATCGTTCTTTGACAAAGAGAAGACCTGATCCTTTTGTGATGCGATATCTCCTCTTTTTTCTTCTTGCAGTAAATGTGCTTTTTGGTGGTGCAGCAGCCACGGACATGTCGCCATACGGTGTGGACCCGCGCCACTATATGAAGATCAGGATTCTCGATCAGCGCTCACTCTCTTATCCCAATATTGACGGCAACCACTTTTTTGGTATCTCTGACTTGGCTTATGATCCCAAGAAAAAGCGTCTCTATCTGGTAAGTGACCAGAGGGGGAAACTCTTCGCTTTTCAGGCACGTTTCGGAAAAAAGATCGAAGAGTTCAAACCGATCTATGCCGTTAAACTTGTGGGCAGAGGGGGCAAAGCATTTCGGCGATGGAGACGAGACAGTGAAGGGATGACGCTGGATAGAAAAGGAAGACTGCTGATCTCTTTCGAGGGTCGCCCCAAAATCGGACGCTTCGATACCAAAGGAAGAATGCGTCAGGAGTTCAGACTGCCTCCGAAGCTGCTCAATGCAAAAAACTATCGAAGCCGAAACAAATCACTCGAATCAGTGGCGCTGCACCCAAAATATGGTTTGCTGACCGCATCCGAATGGCCGCTGAAAAGGGACAGCGCCAAAGACCAGACGATCTATTCGCTTTCGGGAAAAGAGTGGCATTTCAAGGCAGAACCGGACACCAGCAGCGCCGTCGTAGCGATGGAAGTGATGGATGACGGGAATATCCTGGTGTTGGAACGTGCTTACAGCGGATTTCGCAACCCGGTTGTCATTACGCTCAAAAAGGTTTGGCTCAAGGGGTGCAGGAAAAGAGGAAAGAGAAAGAGGGTGTGCCGCAGTGAAGTTCTGGCAAAATTCAGCAGCGCAGACGGATGGCATATTGATAATTTCGAAGGTTTGGCAAGGGTAGGCAAGAATCGTTATGTGATGGTGAGTGACGACAATGACAATTTTTTTCAGCGGACCTTGTTGGTATATTTTGAAGTGGTAGAATAATGTTGTTAAGGGTAAATGTGATTCAGGAAAAAGGAGAGCTTGCTCCCGAATAGCGGAGGCGGAGCCTTCCGATTCCGCTAAATGATCATATCGGTTCCAGATATTTCAGCAGTTGCTTGTGAACCTTCCTATTACTCGCTACAATCCCTTTGTCGTCAAAATCAAACACTCCTCCGGAGGTATTGCTCACTTCCCCGCCTGCTTCGAGCAGGATCAGGATTCCCGCCGCGACATCCCATGGCTTGAGATCGATCTCATAAAAAGCATCTGTTTTCCCCTCTGCAAGATAGCAGAGATCGAGCGCTGCCGATCCCAGTCGCCGGATATCACGTATATTGGGGAGCAGGTCAGTCAGTGTCTGGATGACCCAGTGGTATTCGACGCCCCGGTTGACTTTGGCATAGGGGAAGCCGGTAGCGATGAGGGATTGTTGCAGCTCTCTCTGAGGCGAAACAGTGAGTCGGCTTCCGTTACGATAGGCGCCTTCTCCTGCCGCCGCCCAGTAAAGTTCGTCAAGAATGGGGTTGTAGACGACAGCCATCTGGGGAAGGCCGCCTTCCCAGACCCCCAGGGAGATCGCCAGATGGGGGATACCATGGACAAAGTTGGTCGTGCCGTCGATCGGGTCGATATAGATTGCCCTCTCGTGCCGATAGCTGCCCTTGAAGCTCTCTTCACCGACCAGTACATAGTTTGGAAACTCTTTTCCTAATGCATCGAGAAGATACGCTTCTGTCTCGACATCATATTGCGTGACGAGATCCACGAGGCCTTTGTGTTCGACCTCCTTATGGGCGCGGTAGCCCCCCGCAACGATTTTCCCTGCTTCCAAGGCAATGCTTTTGAGTTTTTCTATCGTTTTCATAGTTATAGTATATCCAACTCCACGGCCGATTGGCTATAATTGCGCTATGAAACAGATCATCACTATCATTATTGCCGCACTGCTATTAGGAATGATGGGCTACTTCGCGACAAAAGCCTATC
>JAOZOG010000610.1 GCA_029933395.1 Sulfurovaceae bacterium
CGTCGGGCTTCGGGGAAGGGGACCTGGTCATCGTCGCCGCCAGGCCGGCGATGGGGAAATGCCTCGGAAAAGGGACCCGTGTGCTCATGTACGACGGTTCGCTCAAAAAGGTCGAGAATGTGAAAGTGGGCGATCTGCTGATGGGAGACGACTCCACTCCCCGGCGCGTTCTTTCGATCGCAAGAGGGCGGGAGATGATGTACTGGATCCGGCAGAATCGCGGGATAGATTACAGAGTCAACGAAAGCCATGTACTCTCCCTCAAACGCAGCAGAAACGAGGGAAGGCATAAACACGGTGAGGTGCTCAATATATCCGTCAGAGAATATCTGCAAAAAAGTGACAAATTCAAAAGCAACTACAAAGGCTACAAAGTCGCTGTCGAATTTCCGGAAAAAGATGTTCCCGTCGATCCCTATTTCCTGGGGGTTTGGTTGGGAGATGGCCGCAGCCGTGATGTACGGATCGCGACGGAAGATCGTGAGGTGGTCGAGTATCTGGAAACCTATGCCGCCAAGCTGGGATTGCAGTTGAGTATCTATGCGGCGGAGGGTAAGTGTCCGATGTACGGAATTACCAACGGTCGGCATATCGATCCCCAAAGCCATTCGCTGCAGAAGCGACTGCGCTCCCTCGGATTGCTGGAAGAGAAGAGGATTCCCCAGAGTTATATCGCCAATAGTCGGCAGATCCGGCTGGAGTTACTGGCGGGGTTGATCGACAGCGATGGCTACTACGACGATCGCTATCATGTGATGGAGATCACCCAAAAGAGTCGAGTTTTCGCCGAGGATATCAAACTGTTGGCCGATACGCTGGGCTTTCGGACATCCCTCGTGGCGAAAAAGGCCACGATACGGGACAGAGAGTTCGAAACGCAGGTCTATCGTGTAAGAATCGTCGGGGATTTGGACGAAATTCCGACAAAAATACCCAGAAAACGGGCCAGGTCCCGTAAAGCCGCTCGCGATGTGACCCACACCGGTATTCGTGTGGAACGGGATCGTGTGGATGACTATTACGGCTTCACTCTCGATGGCAATCATCTTTTTCTGCTCGAAGATATGACCGTGACCCACAATACGGCGCTTACGCTCAACATGGCGCTCAAAGCCCTCGAGAACGGCGACGGTGT
>JAOZOG010000611.1 GCA_029933395.1 Sulfurovaceae bacterium
TGGCGAGCCTTGCGACCACCATCCCCTTTTTGACGGCAACGCCGTCGTCGACGAAGATTTCGGCGACACGGCCCGGATATTTGGTGTTCAGGTTGATCAGGTCTCCGTCGATTCGCCCGGTTCCTTCGACGAGGTTGGCCGGCAGCTGCCTCGGATGCAGTTTGACATAAATCAGCGCACCGGCCACCACAAAAAGGGCCAATGCGACCACCCCGACCCAGTATTTTTTCAAGATTTTCACCCTACATCCTTTTTTTGAAGCGACACCATCGGACTGGACTATTTCTCTCTCTTTTTCAACGCCCTTTTAATCCCTTCCAGGGCACCTTCCATGACCTCTTTGAACTCTTCTTCTTTTTTGGATACCGTATTGCGCGCGACATCGAGGATCTCCGTCACGCTCTTTTCGATGCTCTCTCTTTTCGTTTTGGCTTCATCGAGCACCTTTTCCAGATCCTCCTGGACGACCGTAGCCACTCTCTCTTTGATCTCCTCGCCCTTCTTCACAGCCTCTTCGATCCGCTCGCGTACGCTCTCTTTGAGCCTCTCCATCAGTTCCGCGCCGTGGGTGCGCGCCTCTTTCGCCGCCTCCTCGATCTTCTCTTTCGTCTCTTCTTCGAACGCTTCGGCCGCCTCTTCGATGCCCTCGAACGCTCTTTGCATGCGTTGTTGAAGCAACGCTTTTTCGGCCTCCGCCTCGATTTTGAGTTTGAGCATCTCATACTCCAGGCGGGAGAGCTTCTCTTCGCTCTCTTTGCGAATCGCTCCCAGGATGCCGTTGACGATCTCTTCGATCTCTATCTTTTTGACCTCTCCTTTGACCTCGAGCTGGATGATGGCGCTTCTTAAAGCCTCTTTCGCGCTCTTTTGGATCTCTTCGGCACTCGCTTCGCCGCGCTCGATCGCACTCCTGATCGCCTCTTCCACGACATTGCGTACATTCTGGACAGTCGCCTCGCCGCGCTCCTGCAGGGCACGGATCTTCTCGGTGATCTCTTTTTTCATCTTTTCCATCTCTTCTCCTTTTGGTTTATTTGGATTTTTCATCCTTTTCGAGCCGTTCTCTTGCGAGAATCCGCCCGGTTTCTATGACTTCGTAGGCTTTGTGAAAATCGAGAACCGAGCATACC
>JAOZOG010000612.1 GCA_029933395.1 Sulfurovaceae bacterium
AAAATGCCATTATTCATTGCCATCATTTGTAGTACAATAAACTATTCAATTGCAAAAGGAATGCCTCAATGCTCAACAAACTTATCGGTGTCGCACTTATAATCGCCGCTTTTGTCGTGGAGATCTCCTGGATTGCACTCTGTTTTGGTAGTGTAATCGTAGGCATAGTCTTGCTGATCTTTGCACCGGGTATTCTACTGGCACCCTTCAATATCCTCTTTGCGTTGGGGTTGGCATTTTTGGCGAAAGGAACTCTCTCCGACTCCAACTACCACTCTTATCGGAGTTATGGCGGATACAGCAGTTACGGTCATAGCGGCAGTGGATACGACAGCTACTCCCGACAGAGAGAAGCGCCTGCCTATGGAGGCGGCTATTCACAGATGAAACGCTACTATGATATATTGGGCTGCAGTATGGATGATGATTTCGAAACGATCCGCCGAGCCTACAAGGATCTCTCCAGAAAGTACCACCCCGATGCCATCGAAGGCAAAGGTCTCAGCCAGGAGTTCGTCGAGCTGGCGACACAGAAGATGCAGGAGATCAATGAGGCATATGCGAAGATCAAGGAGGAGAGGGGTCGATAGTTAAAAGTTCTTCAATAGATCTCTTTCCTGTGTCCTACAAGAATAATGGTGACGATCAACTCGTCATCTTCGATCCGAAAAATTATTCTATATTGTGATATACTCTCAGCCTGAACTTTCCTCTATACTCGCCTTTCAGTGGCTTGATATTATTTTTAATTGGATTTTCCAGATGAGCGACGCTCTATGTGTATAGGCAGAATTAATGGACTGCCATTGTGACCTACAGGGGCAGGGTGACCAGGATTATTTCTATGCGACGATCAAGAAAAAAGGAGATAGAGAATTATGAAAACAGCTAAAGAGTTCGATAAGGCGTTTGACAATAATGAGGATTTAGATGATTATATTGACTGGACAAAAGCCCGGAGACCCAATATAGAGCAAAAACGAGTCAATCTTGATCTTCCTAAATGGATGATCGAGAGACTGGACCAGAAAGCCAAGAGGATCGGTGTGGCACGACAGGCGATTATGAAAATGCTTCTTGCCGAACGGCTGGAGATGAAAACAGAGGGATAATGCGATTGGCATAAAAT
>JAOZOG010000187.1:0-2588 GCA_029933395.1 Sulfurovaceae bacterium
AACCTTCGCAATGCCTCCGAGTTCGGAAATCGTCACTGATTTCGTACGCTGATAGAGCAGACCGATCATCAGGAAGATACCGGCCGATGCCAGTGCATGTGTGGCAATGAAGTATAGACTGCCACCCCATCCGTAAATATTGGTCGAGATGATCCCCAGCGCGATCAGGGAGAGATGCGACCCAGAGGAGTAGGCGAACATACGCCTGAGATTGGACTCCATCACGGCATGGACCGCGTAGTAGATCAGACCGATGAGTGCCAGTGTCACGATCGCCGGTGCATAGTAGACCAGTGTCGTCTCGAAGAGGCTGTATCCAAATCGCCAAAGACCGTAGACGCCAAGCTTGGCCATAATCGCCGAGAGGATCACGACGGCCGGTGTCGGCGAGGAACCGTAAGCTGGCGCCATCCAGGTATGGAAGCCCACCAGTGGAATCTTGATTGCAAAAGCGAGCAGGAATCCTGCTGCCAGCCAGATCGATGTCTTGGCGTTGAACGCCAAGGTACTCAGATCGGTATAGGCGAAACTCCAGTGGCCCGTCGTCTCGAAATAGGTATAGCCCAGATAGAGGATCGAAAAGAGCATCGTCATCGAACCCAGTATCGTCATCAGGACGATCTTCATCGCATTGTACTGGTGAGCACCGTTGCCGTAACGGCCGATCATGATAAAAATCGGCAGCAGCATCGTCTCCCAGAAGAGGTAGAAGAGTACCATATCGAGTGCCAGTACCGCACCGGTCACACCGGTCTGGAGCATCAGCATATTGTACCAGTAGCCCTTGCGCTTCTCGTTCCAGATATAGAGATAGAGGATTGGCATCAGAAGTGAAATAAGCACGAGGATTACGAGCGAGAGCGCATCGACACCGATATTATAGGTGATACCATAGTTCTGAATCCAGGGCGCGACGCGTGTGAACTGCATCCCGGCTGCAGGATCGAAGTTGACGATGACGATGACAACCAGCAGCGCCACAGCCAAAGAGGTGGCTATCGCACCGATACGCAGCCAGCGCAGCGATGCCTGCAGGACACCCAGTACGACAGCTGCCAAAAGCGGGAGGAAGATGATATTGGTGAGTATCTGATCCATTAGAGGCCTCCCAGGACAATCAGGATGAAGAGCGACATCGCTGCCACTCCTGCGAGAATATAGAGTGCATAGTAGCGCACTTTGCCATTTTGGAGGGCAGCAAAATACCTCCCTGCATCACGGTAGCCAAAGACCGAGAAGCCGATCAGCCCATCGAAAATACGCTTGTCGATCACCTGGTCGGAGAAACGGCTCAAACTGCGAAGCGGTTTGACAAAAAGGGCTTCATAGAGTTCGTCGATATAAAACTTGTGCATCGCCAAGCGCTTGAAAGCAGTGGTCCCGATAGGCTCCTGTGGAGTCTGCAGGACGAACTTGCGGTACGCAAGCCAGATTCCGATACCTGCCATCGCAACATTGAGTGCCCCCAGCAGATACTCTGTCAGATGCGAGAGATGTGCCTCCCGGTCAGGCAGTCCAAGGAAATGGACGATTTCGTTGTCTCCACCATAAGCGGCATTGACTCCCAGCAGTCCGGCTGTCGCACTGCCGATAGCCAGGAGTATCAGCGGTATCGTCATAGTTCCGGGAAGAGGCTGGAGCTTTGTTTCGCTGCGTGCTTCACCATAGAAGACGACAAAGAGCAGGCGGAACATATAGTAAGCTGTCAAGAGTGCCGTCAGCGTGCCGACCACCCAGATCGTATAGTGACCCGAGGCAAAAGCGGCAGCCAGAATCGCATCCTTGCTGAAGAAGCCGGCGAAGGGCGGGATACCGCTGATCGCCAGCGTCGCGACGAGCATTGTCAGATAGACACTCTTCATACGCTCCTTGAGACCGCCCATTTTGAAAATATTCTGCTCATGGTGCAGCGCAATGATCACGGCGCCCGCCCCCATAAAGAGGAGCGCCTTGAAGAAAGCATGGGTAAAGACATGAAAGATACCACTGCTGTAGACTCCCAGCCCTACCCCGACAAACATATAGCCCAGCTGCGACATCGTCGAGTAGGCGAGGATCTTTTTGATATCGGTCTGATAAATCGCGATGATCGCAGCGAAGAGTGCCGAAGCCGCCCCGATTATTGCGATAAAATCGCCGATTTGGGGAATTTCATTGTAAAGAAAAGAGAAGCGGGCAACCATGTAGACCCCGGCGGTCACCATCGTCGCCGCGTGGATCAGTGCCGAAACCGGCGTCGGTCCTGCCATCGCATCGGGAAGCCAGACATAGAGCGGGATCTGTGCCGATTTGCCCATCGCTCCGACGAAGAGCAGTGCACCGATCACTGCCAGCATCGACGTATCGACTGTCGCGAGATGCGCTTCGATCGTCGTAAAGGTGTAGCCATTCCCCTCCAGCGCTACAAAAAGCAGGGAGAGTGCCATAATGAAACCGAAATCCCCTACCCGGTTGAGAATAAACGCTTTGTTGGCTGCCTTGACATTGGCCGGGTCGTCATAGTAGAAACCGATCAACAGGTAGGAACAGAGCCCCACCAGCTCCCAGCCGATAAACATAATGATCGGATTGTCCGCCATAATCAGCAG
>JAOZOG010000187.1:2688-4410 GCA_029933395.1 Sulfurovaceae bacterium
TGCCGAGAATGCGGGTGCCAGAATACCGATCCCGCTATAGAGACGATAGCGATCTTTCGCCGGATCGTAAAGGTAAACGAGCCCCAGCAGCGCAGCAGAGAGAAAGGGAACGACAACGATCAGATCGAGAAGGCTCATGCGCTCTCCTTTGGCTGCTGCAGCTGTGAAAAGTCATCACTGTCGATCGACTGGCGACCACGCACCAGCTGAATGATGATCGCCAAAAAGAGTGCCGCTTCGGCTGCAACGACAGCCAGCAACAGCAGTGCCATCACCGAACCGCCCATATCGACGCGAAGCCGGGAGAAGGTCACCAGTACGAGGTTGACCGCACTCAACATCAGTTCGATAGAGAGGTAGACGACGAAAATATTGCGGCGGCTGACCAGCCCAATCAGTCCGAGGCTGAAGAGCAGCGTCGCCAGCATAAAGAAGGGTTCAGGTGTCATTGCTTTGGCTCCTTTCGCGCGATCACGATCGCAGCGACCATCGCAGCGAGCAGCAGGACAGAGACGATCTCGAAGGGCAGTACCCAATGGCTGAATAGCTCGGCACCGGTAGCCTTGAGCGTACCATACCCCTCACCGCTCGCTACGAAGCTCCGGTGCAGATGGATCAGCGACCGATACATCAGTAAGGAAAAGGGCGCTACCAGCAGGGTAGAGAGCAGCATCCATCTGAGCTTGTACGGCTCGTCTGGAAGTCGGTCATCCCGCATATTGATCGTCATAATCACCATCAGCGAAAGTACGACGACCGCCCCAACTGCGATCATAATCTGCGCAAGAAAAAGGAAGCTGTTACCCAATAAAGCGAAGATCCCCGCCATAGCGAGCATCGCAATCAGGAAACCAAAGGCACTCAGGACTGTCCGCCTGCTCCAGAGCAGCATCACAGCCCCCGTCAGCAAAAAGAGAGCCAGTACGGCAAAGATACTAGTTTCGAGCACGACTCTTCTCCTCTCCAAATACTCCCTTGTGTGAGAGCAGTTGATCTTTTTCCATCACAAAATCCTCCCGGCTGTTCCCTGTCAGTGAAAAGATCCCCGTGTCCATACGGATCGCGTCACAGGGGCACGCCTCCACACAGTAGCCGCAAAAGACACACTCCAGCGTATCGATGGCAAAGCGTTTGGGCATCTTCTCGTCTTTGCCGTCCTCCCGTTCTGTCGCTTCGATGAAGATACAGTTGGAGGGGCACGCCGTCGCACACATAAAGCAGGCGACACAGGCGATCGTATCATCTTCGCGGTGGGTCAGACGGTGAAGGCCCCGGTAACGATCAGTGATGTCGCCGGGCTGCTCCTCGGGATACTCCAGTGTCTCGACAGCATTGGAGTCGGCGACATTGCCCACCAGGTGCTTGAAGGTGATCTTCAGCCCCTGATAGATGGCAGGCAGATAGAGCCTGTCCCTGGTACTCTCTCCGTAACGGGGGACGACTTTGATATTGGGTTTCATCAGGATACTCCCACGACGACCAGCGCCGTTATGAAAAGATTGAGCAGGGAGAGCGGCAGGAGGTAGTACCATCCCAGGTGCTGAACCTGATCGTAACGAAAACGCGGCAATGTCCAGCGCACCAGAATAAAGAAGAGATTGAAGAGCATCAGCTTCACCACAAAGATCACGATCTGCAGCAGCGTCACGGCAATCGCCGTGCCCAGTACGGCATCAGGCGAGAGACTGAGATAGAGCAGAATCATCTCCACAAGTACCGTCA
>JAOZOG010000188.1 GCA_029933395.1 Sulfurovaceae bacterium
TCTTCGACATCCTCCTCTTTCTCGGTAGCGTCAGAGAGGAGGGGTTCGTCGTTTGAATTTCTTTTGCTGTCGGCACCGAGTACTTCGATCAGTTTGGCTTCGTGTTCGGGGGCGAGTTTGCCTGAGGCGATGGTGTCGAGGATCTTTTCGGTGATCTTGACTCTCGACTCGTTCTCTTTGGCGCGGAAGTATTTTTCGAGATTGTCCTTGTAGGCGATCAGCTTGTCCTCTCTGCGCTTCTTGAAGTAGTAATAGATGAAAAAGGCGATGATCAGCAGCAGCAGTGCAGCCATTCCGATGATCGTCTGCTTGAGCCGCAGTTCGTTTTTGGCACGGGCCAATTCACTGTCGATACGCATCTGCTCGAATGCCTGTTTTTGCTGAAGGGCGAGCTGCTCTTTTTCGAGCTTTTTCTGCAGGCGGATCTCTTCGAGTGCTTTCGCCTGCTCGATTTTGGCAACCTTCTCCTGCATCGCGATCTCGGCCAGTTTCTCTTTGTTTTTGTAGCCCAGAGAGATAACATCCATACGGCTGGTACGGTTGGCTTCGAGCTGCATTTTTGCATACTGCAGGGCACGGTTCTCTTTTTCCAGAGCTTCGATCTTTTTATCATTGAAGAGATCGAGCTCACAACCTGAGAAGAGCATCAGTGTCAGTAAAAGAAGTAAAATTTTCATCGGGCCATTATACACTATAAAGTCAAAAAAATTTGAGGATTAGAACCCGAACGGATCCAGGAGAATAGGGGGCGGTGGGAAAGCATCTCTTCTGCTGCACTCATATTCGCCGGTCTTCCACCCCTCTCTGTAGCTTCGGAAGTGTTTGTATTTGTATCGGTCACGCCTGAAGTAGCGTGTCGCTGTATCGCATCCATCGTTGTATCCCTGATCGAAATAGTTGGGTTCTCTCGTGCGCTCTGCCGGCTGTTCCCGGGATGTCGTTTTCTCTGTTTTGCATTCATTTCTCCCTCTGGTCCAGCCTGCCCTGTAGTCCCGGCTGTGGAGGTAGCTCTGCTCGTCTCTCTTCTGATAGCCGCCTCGTGACACATCGCAACCCTGACGATACCCCTTTCGATAGGCTGGGCTCTCCTGGTTGATCTGGGCAGCGGGTGTCTGGGTGGTGGTTTTGGGCTTTTCGGTGGGTACACTCTGCTTTTTCTTCTCTTTCTCTTTCGCTTTTTTGCATTGGCGATATCCGATATCCCAGGCTTTTTGGTAATTTCCATTTTGACTATAGAGGGTATCATCCCTGATAATGGTACCTGAAGCGCTTTGGCACCCCTCCTGCTTGGCTTTTTCGAACTGCTCCTTCTGGTGCTTTCGTTTGGCGGTGCAGAACTTTTTGCCTTTTTGGAAACCCAGCAGATAGGCACGGCTCAGAGAAGTACTTTTGTTACTATCGATACTTTCGGGAGCATTTTCTTTGCACCCCTCGTGATAGCCTTTTTGGTAGGCCTCTACCGTCTGGATGATCTTCTCATCCTCTTCTTTGTCGGTTGCGGGTGCCTGTTTCTTCTTGATCATAAGGGGTTTTTCCGATCCATTCTCATCTACCGAATAGGTCGCACTGCCTTCGCTTTCCAATTTCTTGTCAAGATAGGTAAAAGAGGAGTAGATCACAATGGCTGTCAAAGCCACAATAAGCAAGGTGCTGCCGCTGATTTTCATTTTCGCCTCCATCAATGAGAGTAGGATAGAGAAAAAAAGTGGGTAGATTGTGTAGCACTGTTTGAGTGAGAGTGGAGAGATTGCAGAAGGGACGGCCTCCTGTGAGACCGAATGGTGCTACTTTTTACGCCTCATCTCCAGCAGTGTCTGGAGGATCGGCATCACGCCCTTGAGTCCGAAGAAGTCACCACTGACGACAGAATCGACACTGCTTTTGACACGCTGTGCACTCTGGGCAAATGCCTGCACTTCGGCTTTGACATCATCGATATCGGTAGAGAGTTGCGACCAGGCGAAGTCACGAATCTCCTGTATCGACTCAGCCTCTTTGCCCAGCTGCTGTCTGGAAGCGAGCAAGAAAAAGATCAGTGCGAAAAAGAGGTTTCCTCCGGTCAGGATCGCTGCGGATATCGGTGCCGTAAAGAGCGTATCGAGATAGAGGAAAATCGTCACATTGAGCATCACGAGTGTAATCAAAACTGCCAGCAGTGCTACAGCTATCAGTACGGTCTGGCGGCTTCTTTTGTTCATCTCCAGACGCATCATCGCTTTTTCGCTCTTGACGAGCAGTTTTATTTTGGCATTTAATTCATCGTTCATTCTGACTCCTTATTTGACTGAAAGCGCACGCCCGAAGGCGACACCCAGGGCGAACAGCAACACGGCGGCTACCGGCGAGAGATTTTCATAATCATGCTTGATCGTTTCGATCAGCTCATCCAGATTCTCTTTTGCATTTGCTTTGATCTCTTCGGCGGACTCCTTGATCTCTTCGATCTTCTCCTCCGTCTTTTCCCTGATCTCCTCTTCTTCTGCTTCAGCTCTCCGGGCTTCAAGCATTTTTTGCTTTTCGGCCTCCTCTTTTTCTTTGCGAAGTGCCTCCACTTCGTTTCGGAGCATCTCCAGCTCCTGGTGCATTGTCATTTTTGCCATGTCTTCTCCTTTTCATAATCACTGAGTATCAGGGATACCCAACGTGTCTCATCGTATTGCTCGAAGAGAAACTGCATTGCCATCGTCAATGGAACCGAAAGAATCATCCCCGCCGGCCCAAACATCCATCCCCAGAATGTCATAGAGAGGAAAACGGTCGTCGCTGAGAGGCCGAGTCCCTTTCCCATAATTTTCGGTTCGAGGATATTGCCTACCACCATATTGATGGCCACGTACCAGGCTGCGACCCAGAGTGCGGTACCGGTACCCTGATCGAGCAGGGCGATCACAACAGGTGGTATCGCAGCGATAATCGAACCGATGACCGGGACGAAATTGAGAAAGAAAGCGAGTGTCGCCCAAAGCAGTGCATAGTCGACATCGTAAAACCATAAGACGATGAATGCCCAGATACCTGTCACGAGACTGGTTTTCATCTTGATGAGGAAGTAGGTTTTGATCTTTTCGAGCATGACCATTTTGCCCTCGATATCTTCTCCTCTGTCATGAGTGATTTTCAAAAGTTTGTTGTAAAAAAACTGTGATTCCATCAGCAGAAATGCGACAGTAAAAAAGATCAGAAAAATATTCGAAAACTGATTGCCGGTTTTGGTGACGAGCTGCTGGAGCAACCCGCCGAAGTTGGCCTTGCCCAAAGCATCTTTGATGCTCTCCTGTGATACATCTATCCCTATATTTTGAAAAAAATGAGAAGCATACAGAAGCCAGCCGTCGAACTGTTTTTCGATCGATTGATAATTCTTGGCAAAATCATTGAACTCATTGCCGACAAATCCGCCTATGGCGACGATCGGAAGAAGCGAGACGATGGTGATCAGAATCAGTGAAACCGGCTTTGGGATGCGCAGGGTTTCGAGATAGGTAAAGAGAGGCGAGAGCAGTATAGCAATCGCGATAGAGATCAAAAACGGAACGACGAGACCCTCTGCCAGTTTGAGCACAACAAAGACGATCGACAGGGTAGCCAGCAGCAAAAAGAGCTGATTGGAGGGCCACAATCCCTGCGTACACTCTTTACTCCGGCCTTGTTTGCTCATTTGCATTTCCTTGTACTTTGTTATTGTATTATAGCCATTTTTGACACGTTTATTGCAAGTATTTCTATTTTGGGATTTGGGGTTATGTTTGTTGGGGTGGTGATAAGTGCATTTTTGGTATATTTCACTAATGTCTATATTATTGATGGAAGGGATAGTATGCCAAAAGAGTTATTTGAAGAAGGTCTAGTGATCGACACATCACAGCAATGCCCCAATGATGTCCCCAATGATACACATGGCTGGGATCTCGATATCAATGAGATGACGAAACAACCCTTCGAGGTGGATATCCGGGCGGTACACACCTACCACCTGCAGCTCTCTCTGATGCGTTATTACGCTGCTATTATGATAGATGGCGGCTATCCCGATGGTGCCGTGATCTTCAGCTGCATCCAGACCCAGGGACTGATCCACGAAAAGAACCGGACGTATGGCAACGATGAGATTATTGTACTCGATGACAATAAGCATTTCGATTTGATTGTCAGCGAACCCTGCTATATCTACACGTTAGCGATCGAAAAAGAGATACTGCAGAGGGAATTTGAATCTTTTTTCAACACCCCATTTGCAGAAGTGTATAAAAAACAGGATATCTATCTGGATCCGGAGCGTAGCGAAGCCTACTATTCACTATTCAAAGAGCAGATGAGGCTACTCAGGCAAAATTCGGAAGAGGGTATATCCAGGGAAACATGTGCCGTGCTGGAACTGGAGATACTCAAAAAACTTTTTCCCTTTTTTC
>JAOZOG010000613.1 GCA_029933395.1 Sulfurovaceae bacterium
CAATGGTCAACGTCTATGAAGAGTCGTGCCGATCATCAATGCACAAACACACCGGACAAGATTCTTTTGGTACCGGGAGAGCTTTTCAACCCGGAGAAAATGAATCCCACGGAACCTTCCGTAGGACATTGGACGCCTGGGTTCGAATACGTTTCGTGTGAAGAGCTTATAGGCAAGAAATGATCCGACTCTTTTTCAACCGATGGGACGATATCGTCATAGGTATTATTTTGCTTATGGGGATCGTCTCACTATTCATATGGAGTGATTGATATGCCACGTATGCGATGTACTCGGAATGGGCGAAAAGGTTGGAAGTTTGGGCGAAGTGGTAGATGCTATATCGGCCCAGGCGCAAAAGCCCGGGCTGCGAAGCAGGGGCGAGCCATGTACGCCAACGGCTATCGTGGCCGTCGGTGAGACTCGTTCACCCATCGGGAGAACCGTTCGATCTTTTTACGTTTCGAATGGATTCTCCCGTTGATTTCTTTAGCGAGTAGGGCATAGGACATATCGGATCGTTTCTCGACCACTTTGTCATAAGCCCTTTGCAACAAATCGATCTCTTTCCATTTTTGATCGATCAGATCGTCGACTGTCGTATCGAGTGCTTCGGCGTATTCCTCAACACTACATTGATAAATGTCGTCGAGTGTCCATTCGCTCATTTGTCGTTTCCGATTTTGTTTTCCAGGTAGTCGATGATGACTTCCGCTTTTGCGAGTGCAATTTTGTATTGTTCAAGCTGCACGGCCACATGCTTGTTTTGTGCCTTCATGATCGCTTCTCTCTCGTTTTTCGCTTCAACTTTTACCTCTTCGCTTTCGTTGTTGCAGATGATGTTTACTTCGTAAATTGTCATGGTTTACCTTTCTGGATGTGATTTAAGAATTTTCGTGACGATCTTTTCGCCAGTGTCGAGACTTTTTTCGATAATCTCTTTGGCTTCGTCCGTGGTCAGGCCGTTCGACTCGATGAGTTCCGGCAACAGGATGTCAAAAGCCTCGAAGATGAAATGCTTCGAAAGCACCGTGTAGGTTTTGAAACTTCCCCGCTTGTCGATGTAGGCCGAAAAGATACCCAGCCCGCAGGTGAAGTTGTTTATCGTACCGTTCTCGGCCTGGA
>JAOZOG010000614.1 GCA_029933395.1 Sulfurovaceae bacterium
ATGTCGTCGTAGGCAATTTTTTTGAGCGGAATGCCGTGCCATAATTGAACAATGATCGTTTTTTTTTGAAAAACAGTGCATCGGAAGATCCGCACGGGATCGGTTTCCCCGATGTGTGACGATCGCCACTTTCGCTTTGCTCGCATATCTCGTCGCTTCGGGCGTTCCTTCGAGGAAAGCTCGAAACCCTTGTGCTTTAAGTGATTCTACAACTTCGGAGCTTTTACTAATCCAGACGGCTTCGATATCTGTGTGATGATGAACGAATTCGAAAAGGTATTTGGCATTATCCATATATTGAGTGCCACGGATGGCCCCAAAAACCCAAAGGCTTTTATCTTTTTTGGCCGGGAGGCATTTTAACCATGTTATAAATTCGTCTAGTAGGGTCTGCACGTTTATCGTTCGCCCTTTATTTGTTTGCGACTCGATATGAAGTTGGCGATTATTTTTATGAAAATTTCTGTGCTTTCCATTGGAGCGTAGTTTCCAAGATAAAAGTTTTTAATCTTCGCCCTCTCGTCTCTTGCGGGATCTTCACAAAGATGTCGCTCCATTTTTTTTAGTATGGCTGCTATGTTTTCGTTCGAGATTGGCTCGAAACATTTCGAAAGATATCTCAACCCTTCATCTTCTCTGATATAAAAGAAAAAAGCGGGTTTATCCACATGCAGATAGTCTATCATGATAGAAGAGTTGTCGAAAAAAGCGAAATCTACGACGGTAAAGAGAGAGTTTATATCCTTTGAGGGATAAATCATCCTCCCATTGGGATGTTTTTCGACGATTTTTTGGATTCTTCGATGAGCTTTGAGAATATCCTTGCGTCGGGTTCCTATATTTCCATGGGGTTTGTAAAGTACTATATATTGCGGGTTATCCAGAAGTGCTTGGACGAGTGTTTCTCCATATTCTGCGACTGAACAGTAGTCCATGCTTTCGAGGTGGCCTTCCCAGGTGGGTGCATAAAGAATGACTTTCTGCTCCGATTCCTTCTCTATGAAAAAAGGCTTGATAAAATCGAGTTGAGGACGACCTATCTTGATATATTTTTTTGAGTCGAAATTCAACAGTGCCTCTCTGTATCGTTCCACGGCTCTTTCTCCCGCACAAAAGACGGCATCG
>JAOZOG010000615.1 GCA_029933395.1 Sulfurovaceae bacterium
GAAGTTGAGCCAAAATTATAGCGGATTTAGATTAAGAATTCCTTAGATTTTGGACACTTTGTCTAAAAACATCACCTCGGTGCTTGTAGGATTTGAATTGATCGAAGCTGGCAGCGGCTGGGGAGAGAAGGCCGATATCGTCTTCCTGCATCGCTTTGTCTATTTCTCTGACTGCCTCTTCCAGCGTATGGCAGGCTTTTGCATCGATATGGTGTTCTTTGGCAAGTGTGAGCTGTTTCTCTTCGTTGCTTCCGATTGTGTAGAGGGTGAGATCGAATTGCTGCATCGCTTCGAAGAAGGGGGCGAGATCGACACCCTTGTCGTCACCGCCGGCGATGAGGTGAATATGGTGATCGTGGTAGGCCTTGAGTGCCTGGATGGCGGCGTCGATATTGGTCGCTTTGGTATCGTTGACCCAGAGGCGGCCCGCTGCATCGTGGAACTCCTCCTGGCGGTTGGCATCGAGTTTGAAACTGTTGATGAGGTCGTAGTCTACTTCGTCGAAGAGGACGCGGGTGATTGCCAGCGCCAACATTGCATCTTCGAGGAAGGCGGCTTTGAAATTGATTTTGTCGGGATCTATCCTGAAATACTCCGCGATAAACTCCATCGTGTCGTATTCGACGACAAAGGCATTGGTTTTTGGAAGATTGAGCCCTTTGGGCACAAGGGCCAGTTCTCCCTCCTGCATCGTCAGCAGAGGACGGAGTTTGTCGCTTTCGTACGACTCTTCAGTACCGTGCCAGTCGAGATGATCGGGCGTGACGGGAAGCAGTAGATAGATACCCGGTGAAGCGGTTTTGGTGTAGTGCAGCGCGTAAGAGCTGGATTCGAGAACCCAGATCGGAGCATCAGGATCGAGAGCTGCCAACGGCGTACCGATATTGCCGCCGCTGACTGCACCCCGCTTCTCCAGTAAATGAGTGAGCATCTGCGTCGTTGTCGTCTTGCCATTCGTTCCACTGATCCAAATGGTGAAAGGCTTTTGCCTTTTGAGTGAAGCGTGAAGCGTGAAGCGTGAAGAGTTGTCTGGAAAGAGAGGGGAGTGTTCGGATGCAAGGATATAGTCATACTCACTGAGCAGATGTTTGGCGCTTTGAATGAGAGGATGGTCAGGCTTGAG
>JAOZOG010000039.1 GCA_029933395.1 Sulfurovaceae bacterium
TCACCGCTTCGCTCTCTTTGCTCATCTTTCCCATATCGAACACTCTCATATTCACGGAAATCCCCACCTTGTTCTGGTGATCGATCAAAAAGGCATCACCTCCGCCACCCGGCATAGGGACGAGATCGTCAAAGTGTGATTTATGATACGTATCGGAGAGGTTGACCTGCGGCATATACCCGGCATCTATCGCCTTGGCGTTTTCACCCACGGCATTGGCATTCGCCTGAAGGATCTTGATAGGTTCGGACCACTCGAAACGCACCCCTTTGGGCTCGAGAAAATAGTTTCGTCTCAAATTTTTGGCAGGCAAACCACTGATCAGCTTCAGGTTCTCTTCACTGGTCTCGATGGCGAGCTTGGTGTTTTCCATTGTATACTGATTGTTATCGTAGACTGACTGAAGTTTATCGACCTCTTCCTGCGTCGCCAGGCCGGTCAGTTTGAACTTTTTGACACGATCGATCTGAGACTCGAGCTCTCTGGCACGCTCCCGGAGGGCTTGCAGGGTTGCTTTGAGGCTCTGTATGCCGTAGTAATGCTGTGCTATTGTAAGGGTAATACTTTTCTCGAATGCGGTTTTTTCAAACAAGGAAGCCTTGTGCAGAAAGTTTTTACTTTTCAAAATAGCACTTTTTCTTCCTCCGTCATAGAGATTGAGGTTCGCAGAAATAAATGCGCTGCCTGTCTGCCCCGGACTCACTACATAGTTGGGCGACTGCAAACTGTATTCACCTCCGATATCCACCGTCGGCCAGTAGGCGCTTTTGGCTGCATCAACCTCCTGCTGCTTCGACTGTATCGTCAGCGCTTTGGCTTTGATCAACCCGTTTGTTTTTGCGGCTTGGCCGATGAAATCTTTCAAGCCGTAGCTTTGCGCCAAAACAAACAGAGGCAAAAGCATCATTGTCAGAATCTTCATTTTTCTTCCTTTTTCTCTATAAATGTAAAAAGCGTATCGAGATAGCGCTCTATCTCCTCTTGGGGATCGAGCCTGGATATATATACTTCGACGATCAGCCCGAGCGCGAAAGCAAGCAAGGCACTTTTCATCTCTTCCGCCTGTGGAGGCAGTTCGCCTTTTTCGATACCTTCCCGGAGTATCTTCCCCAATATATCCACGAACTTTTCTCTGCACTGCATATTGAACGCGATCATCTCATCAGTTCCACTCGTCATAGCGATAGCCAAAAATTCCCTATAGAGAGTCAACTGTCTCCTGCTCTCTTCATCTTCAAAACCGAGATATAGAAAGTGAAACAGCTTCTTTTTGCTGCCTGTCTCTTCCGAAACTATTTCAGAGAGATTCTTCTCATATTCTGCGATAAATACAGCCATGATCTCAAAAACGATCTCTTCTTTGTTTTTGAAATACTCATAGATCGTACCCTTGCCCACTCCCGCGGTTTTGGCAAGCTCGGCGATCGTCAAACCGCCGATACCTCTCTCGAGCAACAGATCTCTGCAGGCAATCGCAATCGCCCTCCGCTTCTCCTCTTTGTTTACAATAATCGCCATAGAACTCCTTTGACTGACTGTCGGTCAATGAAAGTATAGCAGAATTTTTGGAGTAGAGACTTTAGTTTGCCAGATATATTTTCAGCGATAAGGTCGCTGTATGTAGCGTGGGCATTCCTGCCCACGAAAATAACGGTACTTAACTCTGCCGTGGGCAGGAATGCCCACGCTACGATTGCCGATAATTGATATGGATAGCCTGAAGTCTACCAGCTAAAACAGATCCAAATGGGAATGCGCTCTCGAAGAGACAAGGGATCGTCTGGACTTTCGTTTTCTTTTTCGCTTCTTGCGGTGGGAGCGGTGGGTTTTGGCTTTGGGTAGAGGCTCACTCACTGTCGCCATCGCGAGTTTGCTTCCTGTGGAATTATGCTTTCGGACATAGTGGTGCGGATAATAGGGTGAATAACTCTTGATCGTTTCAAACTTCCAGCCCGACTTTCTCAAAAGTGTGATCAGTTTCCTCAGCTCTCCTTTTCCGTTAAACCGGCTGCGAAACATAAAGTCATGCGCGAGCAGAACCAGTTTTCCTTTCTGTGCCACCCTGCCTTTGCGATAACAGCGATCGATCTTGCGTGCCATCTTCTTTGCATTCCAAAGCGGCCTGCCTGTCTTGTGGCTGAACCGCCATTCGATATCCCATCCATAGATAAAATACCCCTCTCTCGCCACACAGTTGTAACACGATGCTTCACGTTCACGCCGTTTTTTTCTGAGACCGTAATCATTGCGAAAAACCCCGGGAACACGCCAGACATTTCTGCCTGCCAGACGCTGATATTTGGCTCCGCCGATCAGGTCCTGCGTTTTGTCGATATCCTTGACAAGCTTCTCTCCATTGTTGTAAAAACGGGTATAGCGGCCATTGGCATGGGAATAGGTATGGTTCGCCACGAGAATATTGGACATTTCACTGGCTTTTTTGAAAGTATGTCTCTTTCTGAGGATATGCTTGCCGACGAAAAACATCGTCGCATCCACATTCTCCTCTTCCAATACTTCCAAAACATTGTTCGTTCCCAGCAGCGGGCCATCGTCAAATGTCAGATAGATTATCTTGTCTGTGCCCGATTTGGCTGCTTCTTTTGCAACATTCTGGTCGAGTGCATCGCAGGAGGCCACTGTACCATTGTTGTCGATCACCACTTCGACTTCCCTCCAGACTGATCCCAGACTCCAAAAATCAGTCTCAGAGAGACCGGTGACCCCGTCGGCAAAAAGTGAGTTCCCCTGTGACTCCTTATTGTCTGACAGCGCATCACGATTGGAATAGTCTGTCTGGAACTCTTCTCTCAGCACTTTCAATCTGTCCGTCAATTCGCCCGAATCATACTTGCCGATCGCCTCATTGAGTGCATCCAGTTTTTCATAGATTTCAGTGAGGTGCTTCTGCTTTTCCGGGGCTGATTGTGGCGAACATGCTTTATTCTCCTTGGAAGAGGAAGCTGTGCCACTCTTGCACTGTGGTGACAAAATCAATTCATCCGAATGGATGATGTCACCCTCGCTCGTCTCCGCATAGAGCCAGCAGGCAGCCAATAAAAGTGTCAATATGATCTTTTGTGCCACACGATGGCTACCCCTATTTC
This sequence comes from Sulfurovaceae bacterium, assembly GCA_029933395.1. Taxonomy (GTDB): domain Bacteria; phylum Campylobacterota; class Campylobacteria; order Campylobacterales; family Sulfurovaceae; genus SZUA-451. Next base: position 3,108 of record JAOZOG010000039.1, read on the forward strand.
TGATGATCGGAAACATTTATAAACCTGATATTAATTAATTTAAAGTTACTTTAATATATAATATTACATAAAGTAGGCTTTCTTTCTCTTTTTCAATCACGGGTAAAAAGATGGATCGAAGGCAAAAAAACAATAAGCAAGAGGGTGGAGAAGAGATGAATAGAAGTATACGAAAGATTATGACAATTTTTGGGATGTGGGTCATTTTGATACATCTTGCATCAGCTGAACTGTTCTGGTCAAATGAAAAGAGCTGGATTATCCCGGAGCGAAAACTGCCGGTCCCCTCCTCTGCAAGTAAAGAGCTGCAAGCTCTCCTGACAAGGCTCCCGCAGCCCAATGCCGAAAAAGCCCTGAAGCATACACCCAAAGGCAAGGCAGAGTGGCTTGAGATCGCCGAAGCCCAGAAAGAGATGGGTGCGGAGTATACGATGGACTATGCCAAAGAGCGCTCCGTCACTGTCAAAACGGAAAAGATCGGAGGCGTCACATGCTATCGGCTCAGACCTGCCAAAATCGCTCCGGAACACCGCAGACACCTCTTCATCTATATCCACGGCGGCGCCTATGTATTTGGAAGTGGGCGGGGTGGCCTCTCCGAGGCGATTACCATAGCCGACAGGATCGGCATACCCGTTCTCTCCATCGACTACCGCACCGCACCCAGAGATCCCTTCCCGGCCGCCCTGGAAGATGTTGTCACCGTTTACAAAACATTGCTGAAAACCTACCCTCCCGGCTCGATCGCCCTGGGAGGCACCTCATCCGGCGGCGGCCTGACATTGGCTGCTGTCCACAAATTCAAGGCACTTGGATTGCCTCTGCCGGCTGCACTCTACGCCGGTACACCATGGTCGGACCTGACCAGGACGGGCGACAGCTACTACATCAATGAAGGGATCGATCACAAACTCGTCACTTATGGCGGCACACTGAAGGCGACGGCAGAACTTTATGCCAACGGTGTCGACTTGAAAAATCCGCTGCTTTCACCTGTCTATGGTGACTTCAGCAGATTTCCGCCCACCTTCCTCGTGACCGGAACCCGCGATCTTTTTCTCAGCAATACACTGCGCGTCCATCGCAAGCTGCGGGAAAACAATATTGTTGCGGATTTGAATGTTTTTGAAGGTTTTTCTCATGTGGAGTATCTGGTGCTGCCTGATTCGCCCGAAGCCAGAGAGATGTATCGGGAACTTGGGCTGTTCCTCTCTACACATCTCTCTTCTTCCGTCGGGCGATAGCGGAAGGGGGGAGATTACTTCTTTTTCTTGCCGATGGTGACGGTCAGTACGCCATCTTTGTAGTCGGTTTTGATACTCCCTTCGTCGGCATCGGCCGGCAGAGAGAGAATGCGGGTATAGCTGCCGAAGTAGCGCTCATGCTTGAGGTACTTTCCCTCTTCTTTTTTCTCTTCGCTCTTCTCTGTCTTCGCTTCGATCTTCAGCATACCGTTTTCTGCCGTGACATTGATATTTTGACCATCGACGCCGGGGATATTGGCCTTCACGATATAGTTGTCGCCCTTCTCTTCGAAATCGACAGCCGGCCTGTTGCCAAAGGTATCGAATTTGGCAAAATCACTGTCAAGTTTCATTCTCTGATGAAACTGCTCGAAGATCCTGTCCATCTGCTGCTGCATTTTCAGCATCTCGGCAAACGGATCGAATGGATCGTTTTTTTGTGTCAGACTGGTATCCGCCGACAGGGCGGTTCCGCCTATGGATAACGCTGCGATCAGTGGTATCAACACTTTTTTGTAGATCATCCTGCGCCTCCTTTTATTTGATCTCGATCGATTTTGGCTTGAGTTTCTCCTCTTTCTGGAGCTCGATCACCAATACCCCATCTTCGAGTTCTGCCGAGATTTTCTCCTGGTCTATTCCCTCGGGGATCGTAAACTTTCTCTCGACACGCCCGAACGAGCTTTCGCAGAGGTAGTAATCCTCTTTTTTCACTTCATTTTGCATCTTTCTCACAGCCGAAACGGTCAGAATATTGTCTGCGACGCTGATTTCGATATCCTCTTTCTTGATCCCGGGCATATCGATTTCGATATGGAAATCACCGGAATCTTTCTTCGCCAGATTTGCCAGGGGCAGATGGCTGACGACATTGTCGAATGTCTCCTCTACCTTCTCCAGCCCCTTTTCGACACTCTCCTTGATCTCAGATCCAACCTCTTTTACATTTTTGACGATGTCCATTATTTCACCTCCACTCTTTTGGTTTTTTCCAGTTTTGCCTGCTCCAGCTTGGGGATCACGACCTCCAGTACACCATCCTTGGACTCTGCGTGGATATTCTCCACATCCGCCTCTTTGGGGATGGCGAAGGAGCGCTTGAAATTCCCATAATAGCTCTCTACTTTATAGTAGTTATCCTCTTTGAGTTCATTTTTGAGTTTCTTCTCGCCGGAGATGACCAGTTTGTCCTCATCGATGTCGACTTTGATATCCTCTTTTTTGACACCGGGCAGATCGACTTCGAGATGATAGGCATTCTCTGTCTCTCTCGTATTGACTGCCGGAACGAAATCGAACTCTTCCTCATTATTGCCTGCTGTTTCCGTCTCGAAATTTTTGAGCATCGTGTTGAGCAACTCGAAACTTCTTCTAAAATCATTCATTTGTCTAGCAGGGTCATATCTTGTAATAAGCATCTTTTCCTCCTTATTATCACTCTAAAATAACCTTTCCATTCGAAAGGATTGCGTGAAGTTTAGTCAATTTGACTCATCCTGTCTGCCACTTTAGTAGCAAAAGTGCCATTTTTATCAAAATATGGTACTATTTTTCGAACGACGGCACGAATTTGGCTGAAAAAACGCAAAAAGAGAAGAGAATGCAAGAGATACTTCCTCCCGTCATCCCCACTGCTCTGGATCAGGATATAGAAAAATACGGAAAAGTGGTCGATTTTTCCCAGGGCGACCTCCTCTTCTCTCCGGAAGAGTTGATGAAAAAGTTTTTTGTCGTTCTTCAGGGGCGCATCAAGGTCTCTCAGGTCTCTCTGCACAGCGGCAAGGAGCAGACGCTTCAGATATTGGCCCAGGGGAGTCTCTACGATGTCGTTACACTCCTCGATGGTGCCAGACACGACAATCTGCTGACGGCACTCGACAATGTGCAGATTATGACGCTCCCTATGGAGATCGTCCGCTCCTGGATGCAGAGCAACAGCAGCTTCAATCGCCTGCTCTTCCCCTATATCGCCAGGCAGATGCGGGAGATGGAGGAGCTCGTCACTGACCTCTCCTTCTACAATACTTCAGAGCGACTGCTCAAACTGATCATCAAAAATATCGACCCCGAAAATCCCGACAGACTCAAGCTCATCCATGATCTTCCTCACGAAGAGATTGCCTCACTTATCGGTACCGTGAGAAAAGTGCTCAACCGCCACATACAGGAGTTGAAAAAAGAGGGACTGATCGATGTAGAACGAAAAAACATCCGCCTCAAAGACAATATCAAACTCCTGGAGGAGCTTGACCGCTTCGAGTAGACTTCATAACGAAGGATATATGTTTACAGCTTCTGCTTCAGCTTTTTGATCCTTGCATTGGCTCTTTTGAGACTCTCACTTTTCACTTCACCTGATTTGACCAAAGCGACAACAGTGTCGACAAGTGTTTTGGTCGAAGTCGTATGATTGGGATCGATCTGATTGCCAAAGAGCAGGATATCATCTCCGGCATTGATCGCCAGTTTGAGGGTATTTTTCAAACCATACTTTTTGCTGATCGCACCCATTTGGAGATCATCTGTGATGACCACGCCATGAAAGCCCAGTTTTTTACGCAACAGTCCATTGACTGTCTTTTGTGACAATGTTGCAGGGTAGGCCGAATCGATCTTTTTATTGAAAACATGTGCCACCATTACCGTATCCACCCTTCCCTGTCTGATCATACTCTGATAGGGTATCAGCTCACTTTTTTTCCACTGTGCCGTCACATCGACAAACCCTTTGTGTGTATCACCTGTCGAAGAGCCATGTCCGGGAAAGTGTTTGAGTGATGTCAATACACCCTGGCTGCGCATATTCTGTACAAAGATCGATGCGCAGTAAATAACTTTTTTGGGATCAGCGCCATAGGAACGGCCGAGTCCGTAGATCACATGGTTTTTGGGATTGATCGCCAGATCGACGACAGGGGCCAGATCGTAATTGATTCCGACACTCCTGAGCTCCTTTGCCATAGACGTATAGGTTTTCTTGATCTGCTCATAGGGCATCTTGCCGACATCGACTGCTTTGGGGAATTTGCCATAGAAGCCATAGGCACTCTTGAGCCTCTGCACACGGCCGCCCTCCTGATCGACTGCGATAAGAAGCTTGTGGTCTCTGCTGCATGCCTGCAACTCTTTGGTCAATTGCGCCAACTGCTTTTTGCTGGAGATATTTTTCGGCTTCGTTTTGTCTACGGGATTGAAATCGAAAAGAATCACCCCTGCCAGATCATACTGATGAATATCGTTACAGATCTGACTTCCCGGCCTGGCAGTCGTACCATGAAAACCTACCATCAACATACCTCCCGCCAGTTTTTCCAGCGAGGAGGTACCCGAAGCAGATACGGATGTCTGTATCAAAAAATATAACATTGCCACAGAGAGAATATATTTAATCATAGTAATTCCTTGAGTGTATAATAAAAATATTTTCATTATACACTTGCGAACTTACACTATTTACTTCTGTTTACCATTTTGTAGTACACTACACGATTATTACATAGTTACTTGTGTATAATTGCTTCAATATTTCAACAAAAAGGCACACAAAATGAAAAAAATTCTGGCGTCTCTACTGCTTATCGCTTCACTCCTGACAATTTCACAGGCAGAAGAGGCCAAAGTAGATAAACTGACAATGACGACAACGGATGGCAAAACCCTGCATATGACCGGCACGACAACAGGCCTTGTCTTTGAAGAGTACAAGGGGAAAATTGTTTTTCTTGAGTTTTTCGGGCACCGCTGTCCACCCTGTCTGAAGTCAATCGGGCACTACAAGAGATTGCAGGCCAAGTACAAAGACAAACTTGCCATCATTGCGGTAGAAGTACAAGGATTGAGCGATTCCCAGCTCAAAGACTTTGTCAAAGAGAAAGGGATCAATTATGTCACGATCTCTCAAAGCAATTCAGGCCAACTCGTGCCCTACGTTTCCGCCAGAGCACAATGGCAGGGGGCGATTCCCTTCCTGATTATCCTGGACAAAAAGGGTGACGTACAGCTGGTTCAACCGGGAATGCTTCCCGAATCGGGACTTGAAAGCGCGATCGAGCAACTATCCAAATAGTTTCTCCCCACAAAGGAAAGTCGATGAAAAAAATACTTATATTGATGGTGCTGGCACTCTCGCTCGTCACCCTGGGTCACGCAGCGGGAGAGAAGACGGCAATCAAAAGCGTAAAGGGCAAAGTACTTCACGCCAGCAAGACGGATAAGGGCCTGCTCTTCGATGAGCTGAAAGGAAAAGTCCTCTTCGTGGAGATCTACGGCCACCGATGCCCCTACTGCATCAAAGCCATCGACCCCTACAACGCACTACAGGAAAAATACAAAGCGAAGCTTGCGATTGTCTCCATCGAAGTAGGTGGATACAATGAAGAGCAGCTCAAAAATTTCGATGATCTCTATGGCATCGACTATATCAATATTTCCCAAAAAGAGGCAGACTGGCTCGTCCCCTATGTCAGCCAGATAGGCGCTTACCGGGGGATGATCCCCTTCCTTGCAATCTTCGACAAAAGCGGAAACTTCTACAAATCTTTTTCCGGACCGGTTTCGAAGCAGGAACTCGAGAAGATTATCGGAGACCTTTCGAAATAATCCGATGATATTCGAACAAGTTCAAGAGTCCAGATTTGCCTGAAGTCGGCAATTTGGACCCTCCGACTTGTGCGAGAATGATTGAATATTCTGCAATACCCACACAATAATCCAATTCAACTTAGGCGAATCAAGCCATTCTCCACAAAAATCATCCCCTCCAACTCTGCCTCGTAAACGCGCTCACCAAACTGCTCCAGTGCCTCATCGAGTGTCGGTGTATTTTGGCAAAAGTAGAAAAATTCATCTTTGATCACGCCATCATCCACTGCTTTCCCGAATCCTGAAGCAAATGTTTCGATGTCGTAAATTGGTTCCGCCAGCCCTTCTCTCAGCAGATAATTCGTCCCCCTGCTCTCACCGATACGCTGTGTGAGCACATAAATCGGCTTCTCCATCTCCAGGGCATACTCGACACTCCGCATCGAACCGCTCTTTTCATCCGCCTCCGTCACGATCAGCAACTCACCAAGAGCCACTACCAGTTCATTGCGCAGGACAAAACTCCACGCCGTCGACCTGAACCCCGGCTCGAACTGGCTCAGCGTCAAACCCTCTTTTTCGATCGATTCGATCAAATCACGATTGACAACAGGGTAACGAATATCGATCCCCGTCGCCATCACCGCGATCGTATTCTCCGGTCCAGCTCCCTGATGGGCGATCGCATCCACCCCCATCGCAGCCCCACTGACGATACAGACACCTCTCCTGGAAAGTGCCCTGGCCAGTTCGTATGTCATCTGCCGGGTATAGGCCGAGGGACGTCTCGTACCGACGATAGAGACTTTTGGCCTCTTGAGCAGTCCGGGATCCCCCTGATAATGGAGCTTCTCCGGCAACTTTTTCATCGCTTCCAATTCTGACGGCAATATCTCAAGTGTCTGCATCAAAACCTCTTTACTATTCAAATATACTGTTGATATGATATCGAATCAATAGCGGCAAGTATCATTTTCTGACAATTTGAAAGTATTCAGATAGCATATGAAACCATGTACAAACAGGAGTACTATATTTCGGTGGTCAACAAACCCTTTTCATAGAACATTTATCAAAAAAAGTATATCCTAATCATTATCCTTTCAAATTTTTAAACCTAAGGCCTCTCGAATGAAAAAACTTCTTCTACTGCTACTCCTGTTAACCCTGACCACTTTTGGCATCACACTCTACCCCATCGGTGACAAAAAAATACCCACCCCCCAAGCAGTTCCGGAGAAAGTAAGTCATTCTGCTGCTCCGGAATCAAAAAACAGCTGCCTCTCCTGCCACCAGGGCATCGAACATATCCGAGAACCGCAGTCAAAGATGATGAAAGCGATCTTCAAAAAAGCGGAAAAGGCTGGTGCCAAAGGAAATGACTGTGTCGTCTGTCACGGCGGAAACCCTGCATCGAGAAACAAAGAGAAAGCCCATAGCGGTACACTCCCTTACTTCGAAAACCACAGAGGCCCCAAAGCTTTCTATCCCTCCCCGGGCAGTCCCTGGATCAACGACAATACCTGCGGGATGTGCCACCCCAAACAGGTCGCTTCGCAGTGGAATAACCTGATGAATACCGAAGGAGGCAAGATCCACGGGGCACTCTGGGGCTTCGGCGCCAAAGAGGGTTACAACCATACCGCCAGTAACTTCGACGGTGAAAATATCCACAAACGTATCGGCACCAAAGTCTATCAAAACTACATGAAGAAACTCTCCGAAGAGCAACCCAACGCCTTCCCCAAAAAGATGCACGAGATCCCCAAAGCCCCAACCGCTGACGAGATCGAAAAGGACCCTTCTCTCTCCGTCTACACCTACCTGCGTCAGGAGTGTCTGCGCTGCCATACCAGCGGCAAGGGGCGCAAGCGCAGAGGTGACTACCGGGGAATCGGCTGCTCCTCCTGCCATATCCCCTACTCCAACGAAGGACTCTACGAAGGCAAAGACCCCACGATCGATCGCAAGGAGCACGGCCACCTGCTCGTCCACGCCATCCAGTCCTCCCGCAAAGTCAAAGTCCAGGTCCACGACATCAACTACAGCGGTATCCCCGTCGAGACCTGCACCACCTGTCACAACCGCGGCAAACGGATCGGGGTAAGCTACCAGGGGCTGATGGAGACGGAGTACCAGTCCACCTTCGATGACGAAGGCAACGGCCAGCCCAAGCTCCACACCAAGCGCTACCTCCACCTCCAGGAGGATATCCACTACTCCAAAGGGATGCTCTGTCAGGATTGCCACACCTCCATCGACCACCACGGCGACGGCTTCATTACGGGTGCCAATCTCGGGGCAGTAGAAATCGAATGTCAGGACTGCCACGGCACGACTGACAAATACCCCTGGGAGCTGCCGCTGGGCTACTCCGACGAGTTCGAAATATCACCCAAAACCGGCAAGGCACGGGGCACCACCAAGACACTCGCCAGCTACCTCCGGCAGGGTGCCATCCCCAAAGATACCGGCGATGGCTTCCTCCTCTCGGCACGCGGCAACCCCCTCACCAAAGCGGTGCGCAAGGGTGACAAAGTCGTGATGCATCTCGCCTCGGGCAAAGATATCACCCTCACCCCACTCAAAAAGCTCAAAGAGGAGAACAAGCTCTCCAAAGAGGGACTCGTCGCAATGGACCAGATCAAAGCCCACACCGACCGTCTCGAGTGCTACACCTGCCACGCCAGCTGGGCGCCGCAGTGCTACGGCTGCCATGTCAAGATCGACTACTCCGGCGGTAAGCAAAACCCTGACTACCTCGCCGCCTCACACAGCCACCACAACGGCGTCACCGGCGACCATACCAATCTCAAAGATTTCCTCGTCGACGGCAAAGTCACGGAGACACGCAGCTACCTGAGATGGGAAGATCCTGCTCTGGCACAGAACGGCGAAGGCCGAATCTCGCCCGTCATCCCCGGCTGCCAGGTGATCCTCACCGTGATCGGCAAGGATGGCAAAGCCAAACTTCAGAACCATATCTTCAAACTCAAAGGGATGGAGATCAACGGCACGGTCGATACACCAGAAGATGGTGTCAACTCTATCGTCATGTCCCCCGTCAATCCCCACACGATCACCAAAAAAGGGCGAAGCTGCGAAAGCTGCCACGCCAGTGAAAAGGCACTGGGCTACGGGATCAAAGGCGGCAAATACTTCGCCGACCAGACCAAAACGACGATCGTCGACTTGATGACCGCCGATCAGAGAGTCCTGCCCAGTCAGGTCGACGAGCAGATCCCTGCCATCCCCAACCTCAAAGACGACCTCTCCCGCTTTATCGACGAGAACGGCACCCAGCTTCAGACCGTCGGCAACCACTGGAAACTCTCCCAGGCGATGGATAATGAAACCCGAGCCAAAGTGGACCGAAGAGGTGTCTGCCTCAGCTGCCATCAGGAGATGCCCAGTAAAGATCTCGCTGTCTCGCTGATGACGCACACGGCAGAGATGGCGGGTGTCAAGATCGATAATGAAATGCATAAAAATATCGTGCACAAAAGCCTGCTGCTGAGTGCCTGGATACAGGTATTGGGCGGACTGTTACTGGGCGGTGGTATCATATATTGGTATCTGAGAAGGAGAAAACGGCAGCCGTAACCAAGAGTCGTATGACTCTGCTTCTCCTTCCGGCACCAAAACAGACTTTCGCATTTATCTCAGAGGGAGATTGTGGTAGAATTTATCAAGATGAATAAATGATAGCCATCCAAAAAGGATAAAATGTGAAGAGAATTCTATTTAAATTGACTGTTATCTTGTGCATCGCACAAGGCCTGCTCTCTGCCGATGACAACCGTACCGACGAGAGGCCGACGATCGAATTTGCCATGGTCATCAGTGGCGGTGTCAGTCTGGGTGCATACGAAGCGGGCTATAACTGGGCGCTGATCAAGATGCTATCGGAGATCAAGGCCAAAGATCCTGAGATCGTACCGCATCTCAAATCGGTAGCGGGTGCATCGGCTGGATCGATCAACGCCTTGCTGACAGCCGTCTACTGGTGCCAAAAAGAGTCGATCCCTTATCAAAACAGTATCGATGACAACCTCTTTTATGAAACCTGGGTACACCTGGGTCTCGAGGATCTTGTCATCGAAGGTGAAGACCCGCACAACAAAAGCACACTCTTCACCCGAAAAGCACTGCGCGATAAGGCTAGACAGATTATGGAGCATATGAGCAAACCGATCTACAGGGAGGGGTGCTCGATTCCGATGGGTTTCGCGGTGACAAAAGTGACACCGATTGTCGAAGAGTTCCAGGGGATCAAGATCAAGAACCAGACCTTTTCCGTACCACTCACCTTCGAAGTCAAGAACAAAAAAGCAGGGATCAGCAATCTCGAAATGCCTCCAAGCACAGCCTTCTATATCTCCATACCCGGTATCGAGAAGGACTATACCAAGGTGACGGATGTCCTCTTCGCATCCTCTGCATTCCCCGGAGCTTTTCAGCAGGTCAAACTCCGCTACGGCTACAAAGGCAAAGTCTATTCGCACTATTTTATCGATGGCGGTGCCTACAACAATATCCCGCTGCAGCTGGCGACAGAACTTGATCCCGCAGCAAGGCTCTTCATCTTTATGGACCCGAGCAATATGCGCAAACAGCCAAAGCTGAAGAGTGAAGCGGAAGAGGAGGCGCCACCCGTTGGATTCCTGACAGCCAATCTCTCACCCTTGACCAGCGCAGTCGAAATCTATCAACAGATGAACCTCTACAATGCCATCAACCAGTACTTCAGAAACAATCCAAGCAGAAAGCTGGTACTCTCTTCGAGATTTCACCCCCTGACTGCGGGCTACTTGGAACATTTCGGTGCCTTCCTGGATGAAAACTTCCGTCTCTACGACTACTATGTCGGTGTCTACGATGCCATCTACCACCTCGCAGAACGTCTGCGGACCAAAAAGAAGTTCAAGCATTTCACACAAATAGCACTGATGAATGGGCTGATGAAGCACCTCGATATCGAGAAAAAACACGAGGCAATGACTGCCTACCGTTTCTTTCTCGCGACTGAATTCGGCACAGAAAAACCCAAGCGAGACAACCGATATGCCGCCATCTACTACGCTTTTGACAGAGAAAAGCCTGAGAGTATGCGCTACACCACAACTGAATTTACCGATTTTCTGGGTAAACTCGATATGCGCTATCTCCCCGTCAAAAAAGACTCTTTCCTCTCAGAAGCCAGACGTGATATCGACAGCTGGGCCAAACGCCCGCTCAGGGTGCTGGTCAGCCGCATCACCACTCTGGAAAACGACCGGGCCAAAGTCTATCCCGAATACAAAACCGTCGCCAAGGCGATCAGTATCGCCGCATGGGGTGGTGGCTCACTCATCAAAAAGAAGGAGGGGTGGGATATCCTCCCTCTCAATGCACCCGACGACAAAGGCGAAGAGAGCTTCCGAAACGCTATCCGCCTGCTGCCTTCGGAGATCGCGACCGATACAGTCAACGGCGGCCTGAGCCTGGGGTGGAGTGCCTACTGGTATGGAAAGATGGGCTTTCTCGATGGCTTTGAATTCAAACCCTCCTATAACTTCAATGAAGACAATGGGGATTTTGTCCGAATGGATGTCAACACCTTTGCCGAATTTGACGATTTCGTCAAGTTTGGTGTGGGAATCAGCGCCTTTGGCAATGTCGAAGGGGAGTTCTACGAAAGAGATTCAGCATATGGCGCCAATGTCTTCATCGATCTGATGGACATCTTCAGGATTACCTATGTTCAACGGCATGGAAATATTGACGACGACGAGTACTTCTATCTGGGCATCGAGAATATTCCCAGCCTGATCTACTGGCTGAACAGATAGCCCAACGTCATCTCGCCATCAACTCATCCAGGTAGACCACATCCACATCTGCCAGGAGATCCAGTGAACTTTTCAGTGTACGGAGTGTCATTGGGTGGGGATGACCGATGGCAATCGCATAGCCACGCTTTTTCGCTTTTTTGACAGCGATTTTCAGCTGTTTTCGTATCGGACCGGATGCCTGGATATTATCGATAAAAACATCCCGAAAGAGATAAAAATCCCCATACGCCTTTGCCACCCTCTTCCCCTTGCTTTTGGGGCTGGTCCGACTGTCGAGAAAGGTGAATCCCTCCTCCTTCAGAAGCCCATATACAGTATGCAATGCCTTGTAGTCGGAGGTAAAAACACTTCCGGTATGGTTGTTGGTATAGCGACAGCCGGGAAACCATTTTCGCAACGCTTTCACTCTGGTACGCATCTTCGCCCTGGAATCTCCAAGCGTCAGAGTGGCAGGCATCGCCCCCTGGGGATGATTTCCTGCCTGCATCGGAAAATGGACCATATAGTGCCTCAAACCCTTTGCCATCTGAACCGTCTTTGGTGAAAATTTCGAAGGCGGAAAAAGCGATGGGGTCAGCTTGAGCGGGATGGAGCGGATCTCCCTGAGTTCTTTAGGATTCGATACATCATCGATGATGATTACCAGACGTGGATGAGCGGTACTGTTTTTTGCAGGGGAACTTACGTGGACTCGACTTTTTTTGGCCAAAGAAACAATCGGCTGCGTCTGCGTTTTTTTGGGCTCCGATGTGGCTTCTTCCTCATGCTTCATCTGCTTATCTGTCTCATCATAGGCACGCATCGCTGCTTCCCTCTGCTTCCTGATCTGCATTGCTGCAGAGGAGTATTTCTCTTTCTCCGCCTTTTGCGCCCTGTTTCTCTTCTCGTTTTTGGTAACTGTTTTTTTCTTTTCTGCGGCAGGGGTCTGCTTGACAACTATATTTCTATTCGCAGAATCAGTGGAGTTCATCTCCTTATTCCAGTAATATACAACACCGGCAACAACAACCAGCCAAAAGAGAACGAAAGCGATCAGCAGATCTCTTTTTGCCCCTCCCCTCTTTTTGGCCCTGCTCTTTCGCCTTTTCTGAGGAGCCTTTTTGCGGGAAGTCGTTCTCTTTTTTGCAGTTGAAGTTTTTCGTTTTTTTTGAGAAGCCATCAAAATCGCTTTGTCAAAATAATATGCATAAAACTATAAAAATTCAAGATTTTTGTCG
>JAOZOG010000189.1 GCA_029933395.1 Sulfurovaceae bacterium
ACGGAACTCATCGCTCCCAGTACAGAGTTGGTACTCGATAGGGCGGCGGCGATCGCACCGACCGTTACCAGGCCGCGCAGGCCCTCGGGCATCTCATTGAGGATATAGGTCATCATAATCGTCACCTTATCACCCTGAAAGCTCTTCTCTACTGTACCGGCAAAACCGGAGAGTTCCGGATGATGGTAGTAGAGATAGAGCAGCAGGCCGATTACCAGGAAAAGAAGAGCAACAGGTATTGTGAAGATGATAGAGTAGATCAACGACTTGGCACCTTCGGTTTTGTTTTTGCAGCTCAGTACCCGCTGTGTCATATCCTGATCGAGTCCGTAAGCAGCAATGTTAAGCAGCAGCCAACCGGCAAAGATGGTATAAATATTGAAACCGCCTTTGAAATCATCGAAAGTGGTATTGATCACTTTAAGTTTATTGTCGGCGGCGAGAATATCGATCATCGTGCCCAAATCGGTATTCAGGGAGTAGTAGAGAAATATCAAAACCGCGATCGCTGCACCGATATAGGTCACCGCCTGGATGATGTCGCTCAGGATCACCGATTTGATTCCGCCATAGTAGGTATAGGCCAGTGCGCCCAGCATCAGGATCGTGATCGAGATCGCAATATGCAGTGGGGAGATATCCATAAAGAGGATCATCGAAATCGCCAGTGCACCGATATAGAGTCTTGCCCCGCTGGCGAAGAGCCGGCCAATAAGAAACATCACCCCCGCCTGCTTCTTCGCCCTGGAACCATAACGCTTCTCGAGCAGCTCATAAACTGTCACTGCCTTGATCGCATAGAACCTGGGAATAAAGACATAGGCGACAAAGATCACGGCGATAAAAGCGGAGAAATAGAAGCCCAGGAAGGTCAGATCCTTCCCATAGGAATACTCCGGCCCACCCAGAAAGGTCGCTGCCGACTGTGACGTCGCCAATACCGAAATCGCCACCGCCAGCATCGGCATAGCATTGGAGCCGACGAAGTAGTCCCTCGTCGTCTCCACCTTCACGCGGCTCAGGATTACGGAAGTCAGGATCAATATTAGAAAGTAGGAGCCGAAGATCATCCAATCCAGTGTGGTGAAGGTGCTGTTCATTTACCTAATCCTTTCTTGCAGTTTGGTCGGTGGGACCGACCCTACGAATGTTTCCAACCTATTTTTGGTTCCTCATTGCTATTTTCTCATTATTTGGGCGGCTCTTTCAGTCCCAGTGGCTTCACTGCCTTCCTGACATCCGACATAAAGCGATCGCCCGGATCAGCCTTGACCGTACGATACCCTTTGTCCTTCTCCAGCCAATACTTCGTCTTTTCCATTCGCCGATACTCGTGATGGCCGATCAGATACTCGATCGTCGGATACTTCTTTTTGAGATACTTCACCAATTTGATATTCGCTTTGAGCTGTGCCGGGGTGAGGTCGTCCTCTTTGTTATCCTTGCCGCCGACATTTTCGATGCCAATCGTACTGTAGTTGAGTCCGATCACATGGCGTGCCATCCAGTTGTCCGGCATCAGACGATAGACTGTCCCATCACGATCGACCAGATAGTGGGCCGAGACATTGAGTGCACTCGCTTTGGCGATATCTTTACGGTCACTGAGCAACTTCTCAGGCTTGAGTCGATGAAAAGATTTATCGAAATCCATCTCCGCCGTCCAATGAAGGACAATGATTTTGGGTGTGATGGTGATGTCTTTGACTTTCTTGCCATAGTGTTTGGCGATATAAGCCTTGGTCATCTCGACACGATTGGGGCCGAAATCGATCGGCTTGCTATGGATTTTCAGCGATTCTGCCGAAAGGAGGGAGAAGAGAAGAGGAAGGAGAAATACGATTTTTTTCATTGGGGTCCTTGTTCTTGTTTTTATATATTTTGAAAGCGGAAAGTTTACTCCCGACATGCGGAGGCGGAGCCTTCCGATTCCATTGTCACACAATACATATCTATGGATACAAAAGATATTTTGCCCGTATCTTCCTGAACTTTGCCAAATCTGCCTGCCAACTCTTTCGGATCTGTGCCTCGCTTTTACCCGATAGTATCTGCTTGCGTAGCTGATCGCTGCCGGAGAGTTTATCGATAAAACCGCTTTTCAAAAAGAACTGTTTCTTTTGGGGATAGTGGCGCCTGGCATCCAGCAGATAGCTGAGATTGAGACGCTTTTCTGCCCGTATCGACTGCAGACTCCTTTTGCTTAGATCAACACCCCAGCATCGTTTTCCTTTGAACTTCGGATATCTGGCACCCGGCATCGAACGTGGAATAAACGAGAATTTTTTGATCGTATACTCCGGTGCCCCGTAGAGCTGGAACTGCTTTGTCGTTCCTCTCCCTGCCGAAAAAACCGTCCCCTCGAAAAAGGCCAATGAGGGATAGAGTGCGATAGCTCTATCGTTGGGAAGATTGGGTGAGGGTTTGACAGGAAGCGAATAAAAGCTCTGATGGGTATAGTTCGCCAGGGGTATCACAGTCAATTTTGCCTGCACACCGCCCCTGAGCCATCGTTCGCCATTGAGCATCCGGGCATATTCACCGATCGTCATGCCATAAACGACCGGTACAGGATCGAGGCCGACAAAAGAGCGGTACTTTCGCTTCAGTACCGGCCCATCGACATAGTGTCCGTTTGGATTGGGCCGGTCCAGCACGATGACAGGAATGTGATTCTCCGCCGCTGCCTCCATCACATAATGCAGTGTAGAGAGATAGGTATAGAAGCGCACTCCGACATCCTGAATATCGAAGAGGATCAGATCGATACCGGAGAGATCCTTTTTTGTCGGCTTTTTGTGTTTGCCATAAAGGGAGAGGATCGGCAGGCCGGTTTTGCTGTCGCGACTGTTCTTGAGATGCTTTCCTGCATCGGAAGTACCGCGAAAGCCATGTTCGGGAGCAAAGATTTTACGAACCTTTATGCCTTTTCCGAGGAGAAAGTCGACCAGATGTCCTTTTTGCGTCAAAGAGGAGTGATTTACGACCAGTGCAATATTTTTGCCTTCCAACAGAGGCAGATAGAGCCCGGGACGTTGAGCAGCCGGAGTGATACTGCCCCCAAAAAGCGCAACAGAAGAGAAGAGAACAATCAGCAGAATATTTCCCAGTGCCCCTCTTGAGATATGCATCATACCTTCACTCTCGCTTCCATTGCACGAGAGAGTGAAAGCATATCGATATTCTCCAGATCGACACCGGTGGGGACACCCTGTGCGATCTTGGTAAACTCCAGCCCCAGCCCCTCCAGCTTGTCTTCGATATAGAGGATCATCGTGTCGGTCGCGATGCTCGGAGGAAAGGCGAAGATCACCTCCTGCACATTCTCTACGGCATTTCTGAGATGAAAGGCATCCAGATCTTCGACCCTGGAGAGCACATAGTAGACACCGTTGAATTCACCGCTCTCTTCGATCGTTAGAATATCTCTGGCACTCTGCACGATGCACAATATACTCGCATCCCGCTGCTCGTCCGTACAGATCGCACAGAGTTCATCTTCACTCATATTGTGGCAGCGGCGGCATCGCTGTACCTCATTGACACCTGTTTCGATCGCATGGGCCAGCTTCATCGCATTGAAGCCATCCTCCATCACCAGGTGATATGCCAGCCTGATCGCAGACTTTTTCCCGATACTGGGCAGAGACTGGAAAGCCTCTACCAGATTCTCAAATGCTTCGATCCTATATCGCTTCAATATAAAATCGCTCCCCGTTTTTTCTCATCACAATCACAATTTGTTTCTCTGTCAATTCAGAACATAATCTACGACTCTGGACTCCGCTACAACCCCCTTGAGATACTCCACTACTTTTACATGCTCAGGATGTGTCGCATAGACCTCCAGGCCCACTTTGTTGTCAAATGTGGTAATGATACTCAGATCCATCGCCCGGTCTTTGTCGGAAAAATTCACGCCTACCTCAATCTCCTTGAGTGTCTCGACCTTCTCGGGAAGTGCCTCGAGCATCTCTTTTGCTTTTTGGATATGCTTCTTTTTATTATCTTCTTTGAAGCTGAACAATACGATATGAACGACCATGATCTATCCCCTCTGATATTTAAGTAGTGCATTATAGCTTATCAAGCCCCAAGCTATCCAAAAATATTTAAAATTATGGTAGAATTCGCAAAAAATTTTCCCAACGAGAGCAGACAGATGACAGAAATCGATTATTATGAAGTATTGGAAGTCAGCAGAGGCTGCAGCGGTGCAGAACTGAAAAAGTCTTACCGTAAACTGGCGATGAAATATCATCCCGACAGAAACCCCGATGACAAAGAAGCGGAAGAGAAATTCAAGCAGATCAACGAAGCCTACCAGGTCCTGAGTGACGAAGAGAAGCGGGCCATCTATGACCGCTACGGTATCGAAGGACTCAACCG
>JAOZOG010000616.1 GCA_029933395.1 Sulfurovaceae bacterium
GCATGATTTATACAGGTTCACCCGCATCAAAAGGAGCGTATGCTATGAAAAAATGGACAGTTCTAATTCTTCTGGCTCTCTTCGTTCTTCCCTCCGCTCAAGCCGGAGACAACGGTCATCGCATCGGTGTGGGTGCAAACTACTGGGTCGCCATCGATGACATCAAAGTCGATAATATCGATAAGGATGGATTCATCTATCTGCTTTCCTATCAGTACCGCCCCACCCTGATCGGGCTACAGGTGGATCTTGAATGTCTGCCGGATCTGTTCGGCGAGAATGCCATCGCACCCGCCGCCTATCTGGTGGTGGGTTCGGCCATCTATGGTGCCGCCGGCATCGGCACCGTCAGCCAGGATGGAGACTGGGCCGACGACCCTTTCTTTGCCTTGAAAGCGGGACTGGACCTCGAGCTTCTCCCCCATATCTATCTCGATCTCTCCGGCAGCTATCGCTTCAGCACTAAATACAAGGTAAAGGATGCGCTCGATGAGATCGATACCGACACGGTGTTCCTCGGGGCCGCCGCAAGAATCGCCTTCTAGGGGGAGAAGAAAGGGATTTAGACTGAAGGCCAAAGGCTGAAGGTCGGAGGGGAACGGAACGATTGTGAGGCCAATTTCGAAAGCGATTCCGATCCCGATTCTGAACTCCTGCACTCCTATACTCCTTCTCTCCTGACTTCTCTCTTCAGCCCATCCGGCAGCCAAACGCATCGGGGGCAGGCCCTCTCTCAGATAAAACGTTTTTGCTGAATTTCCACGCTTTTGCTGGTTTTTTACTCGCATTGAGGCGGCCTCATACGATAAGAATGTTCACTCGGCGAGCGTTCTGCTGCGCCGATTCTAAGGAGATTGTAAAGAGATGAATATTTTGGGTCGCATCAAACAGGGCTTCTATTTCGATTCTGTCACTCTCATGCGCACGGGACGCGAGTTATCCGGATTACCCGGTATCGTGGAAGCGTCCGTCGTCATGGCCACTGAAGCCAATAAATCTATTCTGGCCATGAGCGATCTGCTGCTGCCGGAATTCAAGAAAAGCGGTGAGCAGGATTTGCTGATTGTGGTGAAAGCCAAAGACAAAAAAATTGCGGAGGAAGCCCTGGCCAAGGCAGATG
>JAOZOG010000617.1 GCA_029933395.1 Sulfurovaceae bacterium
TGCGCAGGAAGATGACCAGCAGGTCCGCATCGCTGATGGCCTGTCGTATCATTCTTTCATGGGCACGGTTGAAAGGATTGGCAGCGAGCATCATGGAGGTGATGAATTTCGCACCGGTCTTGGTGATAATACTTTTGATACGTTTGATATTGTCCGTAATGAGAGGGTACTCGACAGTATATTCTCCGCTTACGGCTATATCACCCAGTCGTGCCATGGTGTTCTTTACACCGGGATGGGAAGGGTCGCTGCTCCCGTAGATGTTGTGCAGACGTTTCTGCGGATCGATAGGGAAGGTCTCATCCACGATGAGCTCACCCACTTTCTTGTCGTAATTGATCAGATCGACCACATCCCCTTTTTTCAGTGTAAGGAGTACTTCCCTGTTGCGTTTCCCTGAAGGTGCCAGAATAAAAGCAAAAGGGAAAGGAACCCCTTTATAGAATTTGGATTCATCCACTTCACGGGCTTCCTCCTCACCCATCAGTCCGTTCACGGGAGAGATCAGGCCCTCTTTGACGAGAGAGAGTGCCGAGAGTGCTTCGGTATCGATATAGAGTGATTTGTTCTTTTTCATTTACAGACCTTTTGCCGGATACTATTTCTTTTTAAATAAACCGTATTTTTTTCTTTTTTCCCAAAGACTTTTTCGGGAGATCCCCAATTTTTTGGAGAGTTCCGTATCGGGGAATTTGTACTGGAAACTGTTGACGATGAATTTGACGTAGTCATCGATGGTCAGTATCTCATTCTGGTCGTATAGTTTTGAGTCTGTATTGAGTGTGATACTCGGGAACTCCGTCTCGAGTTCCGATGTACTGCATAGTATGAAATCATGCTCCTCGAGCATGGAGAAGAGTTTTTCTCTATCTGTTTTTTTGAGTACATGGATCTCTGTGATATAGAGCAGGGATTTTTCACTGACACTCTCTATCTTCTCTTTCCAGTCCTTGTCTCCCAGCGGTACGAATGTAAGCAGTTTCTCTTTCTGGTGTGCGAATTCGAAGACCAGTTTGTCCACCAGTCTCTGGTAGTTGGTCTGTATGACAAGAGGGTAGGTGAGCTTCTCCATATCGAAATCGATCTTGATCTCTTTGAGAAGGTTCGCCATATATTCAT
>JAOZOG010000190.1 GCA_029933395.1 Sulfurovaceae bacterium
TTGTTGATTTTGACCGATTCCCCCAATGTTGCCGAGGCTCTGATGAAAAGTCCTCTTCCCAGGACATACAACCTCAAGATCGATAAGCCCGTTACCGAAGAGATGGTGGCTGCGATGAAAGAGGGAATGACGCTGGAGGATGCCAGGGCCGGCGCCCACAGCCGAAGCAAGATCACTTCGATGTCATTCAAGCCCTTCGATGCTTTCGAGTTGCGTGCCCAGGGCAAGCACTTCACCAAACTGCGCGTCACGATCTCTGAGGGCCAAAACAGGGAATTGCGGCGTTTTTTCGCCCACTTCGATGCAGAAGTTCTCGATCTGAAGCGTGTCGCTTTTGGAGAGATAGAGCTGAACAATCTGCCGACGAACAAGACACGCTTCTTTACACGAAAAGAGTATGATGATCTCTATAAATTTCTCAAAAAGCAGAAGCCAAAGGAGCAACACAGCAAAGAGAAAAATGATGCAGATGGGAATCGATAAGTATTCGACAGGAAGAGCAGCGTGAACCTGGCACTCAAATACCGTCCCAAAACGATCGATGAGATGGTAGGGCAGAAGCACCTTCTTGACGAGGGCGCCCCATTGCGCCGCCTCATCGAGACAGAGTCGCTGCCACACTGCTTTTTTTACGGCCCTCCCGGCTCAGGCAAGACAACACTCGCCAGGATCATTGCTGCGACACTTGATAAGCCTTTCTATGAGATGAATGCAACGACACTGAAGGTGGAAGAGTTGCGTAAGATCTTCAAAACCTATACCAATGCACTCCAAAAGCCTCTGATCTTTATCGATGAGGTGCATCGTCTGAGCAAGAACCAGCAGGAAGTGCTGCTTCCTTTTATGGAGAACAATAGTGCATTGATCATCGGTGCCTCGACGGAAAACCCCTACTACAGCATGACAGCCGCAATGCGCTCACGCTCTCATCTTTTCGAGCTGGAGAGTCTCGATGAACAGGCAATGCAGGCATATCTCGAGCACGTATTGAGAAGCGAGGGAATCGAAGTGGATGAGGAGAGCAGATCGTTTCTCGTCAGCTCAAGCAGTGGAGATGCCAGAGCGATGCTGAATCTCCTTGAGAGCGGTATTGCCATCGAAGATCCGCTTCGTTTGGAGACTCTCAGGCAGATACGCCCCTATGCGATGCAGGCAGGAAGCAGTGAGGATGAGAGCCACTACGAATTGACCTCGGCAATGATCAAAAGTATCCGGGGAAGCGATATCGATGCGGGACTCTACTATCTGGCACGATTGATCGAAGGGGGAGAACCCGCAGAATTTATCGCCAGAAGACTGGCGATACTGGCAAGCGAAGATATCGGCAATGCCAACCCCAATGCACTTAATCTTGCCTCTTCGGCACTCAGTATCGTGAAACATATCGGCTACCCTGAAGCCCGTATCACACTCTCCCAGCTCCTGATCTATCTCGCCTCCTCCCCCAAGTCCAACAGCGCCTATCTGGCGATCAACCAGGCACAAAAAGCGATCAGAGAGGGAGAAGTGCTTCGGGTACCGGCGCATATCAGGACCAATGCCAAAAACTATCGCTATCCTCACGATTTTGGAGGATGGGTGGAGCAGTCTTATCTGGAGAAAGCGCTATCCTTTTATGAAAGCAGGGGTATTGGATTTGAAAAAAATCTTTCCGAGTGGCGAAAAAAGATCAAGGGAGATCTCCGGGAGCTGCCAGGCCCCTAGAGTTCGTCAAGTTTTTCTTTGATTTCTCTTTGGGAAATTCTGCCTGACTGATAGGCACCTTCAGCCATATCGACCTGTGTCAGCAGTCTCTTTCGGAATGTTTCGCCGATGATGCGATCCTGGATGAAGTGATGCATCGCAACAAAGTTGGGTACGAGCTCTAAGAATTCCGAATGAAGCGAACTTCGCTTCCAGACGTTTGCCTGCTTCTCTTCGGGTGTTGCAGTCAAGTCCAATATACTTTGTCCATTCATATCTATGCTGTGTGCTTTGGCATCTGTCTGGATCGAAGCGGAATGACCATACACGTTTGCACCGCCCCCTTCTGACTTTTGGATATAGCCGAAGAGAAAATAGGCAAAAAAGGCAGCAACAAGAAGATAGAGCAGTAGTTCAGATCGCATTACAGATTACTCAGTTTCTCTTTTGCCTCAGGCTGAGTGATCTCTCCGGCGAAGTAAGCGTCTTCCACCTCAGAAACTTTTTCTGTGAGTTGCTTCTGGAAATCAGGATCGACGATTCGATCGTTGATAAATGCTTTCATTTCCATAAAGTTGGGGAAGAAGTTCATATACTCCTGATGCAGAGGGCTTCTTTGCCAGATGCCCAGCTTTTTTTCAAAAGGTTGATCTTTGAAGACCAGAATTGTTTGCCCAATGGCATCTTTTTGGTGATATTTCATATCCTCTTTGGCTATCATCTTTTCCTGTGTGATGAGTTTGTCGTCCGCTTCCTGAATATCATTGATGAAGCCCACTAGAATATAGCCCAGTATAGCCCCGATAGCGATAAAGATGATCAGTCCCTGACTCATGATTCCTCCTTTTCAAAGCATATCTTTTTATTCATTGAAATTTATATTTTCTTATATTGATATAAGTATAGCGAAAAGAGGCCCTATTTATCCAGCCCTGAAAAAACTATTTCCTGGAGGAAGATTGTGATAAAATAGGTGAAAGGATCTATGATGGATGCATATCGACGCAACTTTATCAAACTCTCTGCCATTACGGCAATCAGCCTGTTGATGAATGGGTGTGGAGATGGAGAGGATTGCAGGGAAGAGGGGACTCCTCCGGGGGTTTTGACTGTGGCGCTCTATCCTGAGGAGGACATGGTGGAGCATACAGCAAAGCGGATGATTCTGGAATTCAACAAGATGATCAGCCCGCTAATATTTGATGGCATTATCTTGCTGGACGGGAAAACAGAGCTTCCCATCCCCGGCTATACGGTAGCGTATGATTCCGGTAATCCATCAGGGCATCGCATAGCGATCAATCTGAGTGACGAATTTCATCTGAAAGAGTCTTGGAAGTATACGATTTTGGTGACTGAAAAAGTCAGGTCGGTTTGTGGGGCGACACTTCCGGAAGCCGTCACATTGAATGTGGTGACCAGCAGCAGAGATCCCTTTGGGGCAGTGGAGTCAGAAGAAAGCCAACGAAGCAAAATCATGATCATCAGTGACCTGCATATGAATGAGCAGCGCGCCTGTGATGAGGGATACAGTCTCTTTACGGAAAATGGTGCTCTGCTGGTGGAGTTTCTCGAGTATGTCAGAAACAGCAAACAGATCAAAGAGCTGGTGATTTTGGGTGATTTGATGGATATGTGGGTGGTTCCAATGGCCTATCATACCTATCACGACGGGATTGGCGATACAGAGGCCTATTTCCGGGCTGTAGCCGAGGCTGATGTCAACAAAGAGGTGATTGCCAAGATCAATCAGATTGCCAATGAGGGGGATATCCGGTTCAGCTACGTACCGGGCAACCACGACATGCTCTTCACCAAAGAGATCTTTCATACTATTTTCCCTAATGGCCACTGGCAGGGGGGCGCACCCGGGACAGGCGTCTATTCGCCTGAAACAGCAGTTGTATGCGAGCATGGCCACAACTACGATCTTTTCAATGCACCGGATTCAGTTACGACCAGCGGAAGTCTTTTGCCACCCGGATATTTCATTACACGCATCTATGCGACAGGCAATCTCAAGTCAACGGAGAAGTTATCCATAAAGCCTCAGTCGACCGAAAACAAGAGTGCAAAGCTGATCTATACTACCGCATGGGCTGCAGCTGTTATTGCGATCAATATCCCGAATTTTGATCTGACAAAACCCCAGATCTACACACACGTTGACGGTTATACGGAGCAATACTCTTCCAATAGTGCCAGAGATATTTACTCGCAGAATATTGGGGAGAATTGGCAAAAACGGCAAAAAATCAATGGTGTACGGTATCCTAACCCGGAGATTATCGGTATCCTGAATGGAACCGGCAAGTATTTCTGGTTTGGGACACTGGAGTACTCGGCAGCGGCACAGTATTTTTCGCCTTCAGGATCTGATACCAATATCGTGGTATTTGGGCACACGCACGAAGCCATGCTCAAAAAAGACAGTGTG
Source organism: Sulfurovaceae bacterium (assembly GCA_029933395.1). Classification (GTDB taxonomy): domain Bacteria; phylum Campylobacterota; class Campylobacteria; order Campylobacterales; family Sulfurovaceae; genus SZUA-451. Next base: position 4,121 of record JAOZOG010000190.1, read on the forward strand.
ACACACAATAAGATCTATGCCAATTCAGGGACTTGGATCGACGGCAAATATCTGAACGGCGATGCATTGACTGCTACCTGTATCGTACTCAATACCTCTGCATCCAGTGGATCAGATCTCGATAATGCGACACTCTATCAGGCTGTAAATCAGGGAGGTAAAGTGGTGTTGAAAAAAATAGATGAAAAAGTTTTGGATCATTCGTAGGAGAGTTGATTATTTGAAGGTGGTGCGCGCGAGAAGACTTGAACTTCCACGG
>JAOZOG010000618.1 GCA_029933395.1 Sulfurovaceae bacterium
AAGAGGAAATGAAAAAACAGATCGAATTGGATATTCGTATCGAATTGATGCGGCGTCAAATGTACGAGGAAGCGGGTTTGGAAATTCCGGCCGACAACCAACAGGGGCAGACGAATCAAACAAATACACAACAGGAAGAGACCGATGAGAACGGAAATACTAAAGAACAGTCTTAACGGTGAGTTGTTTGCCCTGCGACAAACAGAACTCGACGCTTTGACGGCATTTATCAATTCCGCTACCGAAGCAAAGGTGGGTTACGAGGGTGCACAGCCTGAAACTGTGAATTACGAGGTGATCGATCGTGCTGCTATTATCAGCATCGATGGTGCGATGGCGAAGAAGGGTTACACCGGGTTGTGTATGTCCGTGTTCGGTTACAACCAGATCATTGGGATGATCGATAAAGCGGAAGCCGATGCCTCGGTTGACAAAATCATTTTCATCGTTGACAGTCCAGGTGGTGCGGTCGCCGGTGTCAACGAGTTGTCGGAACGTGTGCGGTGGGCAAGTAAACCCACGGTCACGTTTTACGACAATATCGGCGCTTCGGCTGCGATCTGGGCGTTTCTCGGCGCTGACAAAGTTTACGCCTCCCCAACCACTCTCCTTGGTAGTATTGGTGTGTTGGCGGTTGTCACGGAGGTTGACGAGTCAGGTAAGACCGTTCTCACGTCGAGACGTGCCGGTAACAAGGTATGTGGGTCGAAGGAAGAATGTTTACAACAGTTGCAAGCACGTCTTGACAAATACGAATCCTATTTTTATCAGGCGGTATCGGCTGCCCGACCGGGGTTCGATGCGGAACGTATTCGTGAAACATTCAACAATGGTGGCGTAATCTTTGCGGATGAAGCCGAATGGAACGGTTTTATTGATGGTATAATGTCGATGAAACAACTATTTGACAAGGAGATTTGACAATGTTCGGATCAAGAAAAGAGGCTGAAGAGAAATATGAAGCGCTCAATGCGGAATTTCAAAACACTCTTGCAGCAAAAGAAGAACTGGAAGATCAGCTGGCGGCGTTGACAGAAAAGGTTGACACGTTGACAGCTCAAGCGGATTCTAAGCTTGGGGCTTTCAAAGCGGACCTCGAAGAGAAACTTGCTTTGGCA
>JAOZOG010000191.1:0-3804 GCA_029933395.1 Sulfurovaceae bacterium
TTGGTGCGTCGATAACTATAAAGATCCTCCCCCAGCCCGCCGATCATTGTCGTTTTCACGTACAAAAGCGTCCCTTCGTTTCCGTCGTCGTACTCGATCTTTCCATGCACGAAGGCGCGTTCGGAGATCCGGGAGGACGCTTCCGGATGGAGCGGGCGGGTATCAAGTTCGATCTTCGCCCCGAAATCAACCCGTACCATCTCGATGAGCTTCGCCAGATCGCCAAAAGTGTATCCCTCGTCCCTCCCCGCGTCGGAGATAAGCACATAGCGGCATCGGCGGCGGATCAGCTCGTAAGCACCCAGGTTCTCGAAGTGCCCGCCGTCGGCGAGGTGGATGTAGCGTTCTCTTTCGTTGAGCCCTTTGCCGAAGAGCTCCTTGAAGATGTAGAGATAGTAGCTCCAGCCGATCCGATCCGCATCACCAAGCCGGGGGTTCTCGATCCAGTACCCCAGGCGGGCATTGAGCAGCGACATGACGAAAGAAACCGGTTTGGAACGGGTTGCGTAGGTGTTGGGGTCCACCGCCGCCCCAGAGATCGCCATCGCCGTCGCCAGGTTCATTCCACCCCCCGCAAAGCTCCCTGTCTCGCGATAGCCAGTGATATCGGAGCCGCAGAACAGAGGCGAGAGAATGAAGTTGTCCCCGCCCCTTTCGCGCTGTTTCGTCCGGGTGGAACCGACCATGTTGACGTTGGTGTTGACGAGATGGTAGGGGGTTTTGGAGGGGACCATCTCCTCGAGGTGGAATTTGTCGGCTCGCTCCTCCTTCACGCCCATCACCTGCCATGGGAAATAGGCCTCCATCAGCCGGTTACGGTAGTAACGGTGCATGCTGGCATAGTTGATCTTGGCGAATGCCGCTAACAGGGCAGAGAGGGGGAAGGATAGAAAGAAAAAAAGCTCCACACCATAGGGGGTGTGGGAAGCGTCGTAAAGATAGTAGAGATACCACGCCGACGACAAGGCCCAGACGGCAATGCCGCCCCAGAAGGCCATGCGTTTGTCGGCGACCCATTTAGCCAGCAGCACGATGAGCGCCGACGCGCCGAAGGCCACAGCCAGAGGCAGGGCGATCCCATAATCCGGCTCGTCAAGCCAGATAAGATGGTAAAGCCACAACACCACACCGTAGAGCACCAGCACAATGCCTGCCGACATAAGAGCGGGGGGCCAGGCGGCCCGGGCGTTGGCTCCTTTGCTCCCGTGCCGGTACGCCGTCAAAAACGAAGCTATGCCGCCTGCAACGGAAGCGAACGAGAACGAACCGACCCACTCCTGCAGATGGGCCATGAGGTACTCGTGCGCCCACGGTACGCTGGCCGCCACTCCCAGCAGTGCCGACAATGCCAGCGCGGCACCCGCCAACTGACGGCTCTTGCGCTGTTTCGAGAAGGAGCGCTCTTTGGCAATGACCGAAAAGACCGATGTATAGCCGACGGTGCCGATATACATTGCCAACGCCATGAGAAACGCCACCGCAAAGAGGTGTAACGGCGACGAAGCGTAGAGCAGAAAAACGGCGAAGAGAAAGAGGGGTGTTAGGATCGCCAGGTTGAGCAGTACCGCCCCCAGGAAGGCGGCGACAAAACTGGGGATCCCCAGGCCGTTGCCCGGTGTCAGGTACTTGCCGTGGTCGCGCAGCCACGCCAGCAGTTTACCGCCCATGCCGGCATGATCCTTCCTGCGTGTACCGAAAGGGTACGGTTCGTTGGGGTCCATATAGTGCAGCCAGGTCTGGGAAGCGCCGATGTAGCCGCCGCCTGAGACCGTGGAGAGGATATCGACGCTCTTGAAGACGTCGTAGCGCTGGAGCGCCTGGATTAGTCCCAGATTGAAGGTCGCCGACCGTATCCCGCCGCCCGAGAGCGCCATACCGAAAAGCTCCTCGCCGCTCTTTCGCTCCGTATCGCCACAGTTTTGCCGTTTCTGTTCGATCCACCGCCATTCGCTCTTTTGCATGAATTTTGCGTAGAAGCAGCGGGAGAGGAAAAGGTCGTAAAGCTCCTCCACATAGAGGTCGACAAAGACCGCATCGATGGAGCTTTTCTCTTTCTCGATCGTTTCGACGATACTCACCCGGTAGCTCTCCGCATCCTCAGCCTCCAAAGCCTCTACCAGACTATCTTCCGCTTCGCTTCGCAACCCCCGGGCCAGTTGGTAGCGGGATCTTAGCTTTTGTAACTCCTCTTTGGCATACGCCTGAAGCACTCGAATCTCATTCATCATTCTCTCCTTCAAGATCGAACCTCACCGGCAAATAGAGTTTTTGCGAATGCCTCTCGTACAGCGTCACCCCTTCGCAGTTCACTTTGCCGTCGGCACGGCAGTCGCCTGAATCGAGCGCCACAATCTCGCCGTTTTTAATCTCCAGCACAAATCCTTCCAGTTCCAGCTTCAGGTCCACATCGAAATCGATCCGTTGCACCGGAATTCCCTCGATCTCAACCTGTAAGCCCGGACGATGGCGGGAGCGCAATGTATGTTTGGAGAGCGCCACAAAATATTTTTTCAAAGGGTTCTTTTTGGAACGTGCCAGCACCTCGACAACGGCATCGTACTTCTTCCAGCCCTGCATGAAGATCTCCACCAGGTCGATGTCAAGCAGCTCCTTCATGAAACGCTCCATACCCTTCGCCGCTTCAAAAGCCACACTTCCCGATCTCGCTTCCACATTCTCTCTGAGCTTTTCGACACTTTTATGCTTTGCCAGCCTCTCGTACGCCCTTTGCCGCTCTTTGTCGTCGCTAAGAAAGAGGTCTTCCACCCTTCTGTCACGTTTTTGCATCGTTAGCTCCTTCCACTACGCTTACCTCCAACCCTTCAATGATCTGTTCGCCCCTGTCGGGCAAGGCTTCCAGGCTCCATCGCAACACGACGGGGTTCTCCTCTTTCGACACCGAAACCTCTCCATCGGAAGAGATCTTGGTATAGGTGACCTTCGGCGCACCCTGGGGCACCCCTTTCTCCCCTTCGCCCCTTCGGGCGGCACGCCATCGACGCACACCCATCAATCCGCCGCCCGTGATCAGCGCCAACAGGGCGCCCCCCGCCCACCACCAGGCATCCGGCTTCTTTGGGACTTCAGAGGTATGCGGTCCTGGAGGTTCGGGGGAAGCTGGCGGCGCCAGAGGCACCACGGCGATCGCCAATGGCCCGCTCCACGCCTCTTGCCCGTCTGGGAAATGCACCTTCGCCTTGACAAGGTAGCGACCGCTCTTTCGAAAACGGTGACGGAAAGTGGGCGCATCGCTTGCCGCGACGGGGCGGCCGTCGTCCGCCAAAAAGAGGAAATAACGCGATTTTTTCGAAAACACCGGTGCGATTCCTACGGAAAATACAACGGTATCCCCCTCTTCTATCCGCGTTCTGTCGGCCTTCAAGGCCACACTGTAATCCGGAGGCGGAGGCGGCGGGCCCAAAGAGAGCCACAGCGCCACCTCGTCGCCTTGGTGCACCCGTGTGCCCGCTTTCGGAAGCTGCCGGATCACCGTGCCTTCTGCCTCCTTGGCCTGCATTTTCCCTTTGACGTAACCGAAAAGTTCCAGCCGCTGGAGACGCCACACGGCTTTCTCGTAGGCCATGCCACGCAAATCCGGCAGTGTCACCGATACCGGGGTGGAATGCGGAGGCTCCGCGACGGGTTCGGGACGATTCGGCGCCCGGGTCACGGGTCGGGTGAGGGGCCGCACCGATTGCCCGGATCCTGCGGCGGGGGAGCGAGGCAAAGGCTGTATTGCCGTTTCCCCGGGCTTTTGGGTTGCGGCTTTGGGGGGAGGGTTTCGGGGGCGCCGCCGTCGTGCAC
>JAOZOG010000191.1:3814-4360 GCA_029933395.1 Sulfurovaceae bacterium
CTGGATGACTGTTGCACCGCTTGAGGGTTGCAACACCATGCCCTCCATCACGGTCGCGGCCACGTTTTCGGAGTAGAAGCGAAAATCGTCCGCATTGATGTGCCCCCACCTTCCGCTCGAATCGTCGACGATGACGAGTCTTGCCTGCTTGCCTACGTACGGGGTGAGGTCCCAGACGACCCTCTCCATTCTCTCCCTGTTTTTTCCGCTGGCATGCATGACGGCATGGTAAACATTTTCAATGGGATCGACCAAAATCTGCAGCTCTACCCGCGTCTTAAAAGAGGCGCCACCGCCAACAAGGAACGACAACCTGTTACTCTCTATCACAAAAGGCTGAGAAACAAGCCGCCCGGTCGGCGCATCCCCCTGGATGGCACCCGGCGGCCCGGAATCGGGCCCGTCGTAATGACGCTCGTAGGTTCCGATCCAGAAACTCCCCTGCATGCCGGCCCCCTCCGCGATGCCACGGGCTTTGACATTGTCCCCATAGACGGGTTGGCCAAGAAAAGCACTGCCCACTATCGTCCACCCTCTCAGGTTTCC
>JAOZOG010000619.1 GCA_029933395.1 Sulfurovaceae bacterium
CCAACGTCCCCGAAATGCTCAACGACGACTCCATCCGCGCCGAAGATATCGTCTATCACGGCGACCTCAAGAAAAAAGATATCTGACTCCTACCTTCCTCTACAATTTCAGGACATAAAAAAAGGCGCTGCCCCCGATGAGGGGAGCAGCGCCTGGAGATGTTTCGCAATCCGGTAAAGAGTTACTTGCCGGGGATTGCCTTCGGAGGCTGCGCGAGAGGTACGAGCTCCGCGATTTCCGCTTCACGAAGGATATGGAAACGGTTTTCGATCTGCATATAGCGGATCACTTCCGCCGGTGTCAGAACCTTCTCGAACTTTTTCGCATACTCTTTCTGGAGAGCGAGTGCATCCTCTTTGGTCTTGAACCAGTCGGTCATCAGCTTTTTCGCCGTGGCGTCGTCGAGTTTCTCGTAATTTTTGGCATACTGGACGATGACATTGAGTTTGTCTCCCAGAACTTTGGCCATCTTCTCCTGATACTCGTCATAGAGATTTCCGAAAGCCTCTTTCTTTTCACCATCGAGGTTCATCGTGGCAAGAACGATAGCCTTTTTCTGGGCCATTTTCGACATCATGACGAGCTGTACTTCGTCGTTGGGCATCGCGAATGCCGCTACGGCGGCGAGAGATATGGCAGCAATCCATTTTTTCATGGTTACTCCTCCTTTTCGTATTTTAGATTGGCTGAAGTATACACGAACCTCGGCTCTTTTTTCTATATTTTTTGTTATTGGTTAACGTCTTTCAACAGCATTTAAGCATGGCGGAGTTTGACGACGGCGAAGAGACCTTCTGCCGTATGTTCCACCTGGTAGTCCGAATCGATAGGTGGTCTGCGGTTTTCCAGAATTTCCGAGAGTTCGTGCAACACCATACCGAAGTGGTTCAGCAGCGGCACGCGGATCTCTTTGATCTTTGCTTTTTCGATCTCTTCGGCGATACGGTTGAGTACACACTCGTAGGCCGCTTCGTTGGTGACATATTGCAGATAGTATTCATGCATCGCATCGATGTTCCCCAGCCACGCGCGACGAGCCTCTTCCGTGAGAGTCGTCGCTTCCTCGACACGCCTGCGAAGATCCTCCACCAGCTCTTTGGCTTTGTCCTC
>JAOZOG010000192.1 GCA_029933395.1 Sulfurovaceae bacterium
CCTCCCTCGTTATTGATCGTCGAAGAGCGTGGACCGAGGTTGAAACTCCCGACAAAAACATCCTTCTCGTCGAAGAGAATCACTTTGACATGCAAGCCTGTTCGCACCTTCTTATATTTAAAGAGATTGTCTCAAAAATGGCATTTTGGGATTTTGTGGGGCAAGGAAGTGTCTCTTCGGATCAAATTGATAATAATTCTCATTTTAATAAACCATTAAGTTTTATTCTGTATAATTCCTAAAATTATTGATAATGACTCTCATTTAGAGAGTGTTGACAAGGAAAAACAACGTGAAGAAAAAAATTGTCGTAGCATTGGCCGGACAGCCTAATGTCGGAAAGAGTTCCCTGATCAACGCGATCTCGGATGCCAGGCTCAAAGTAGGAAACTTTTCAGGTGTCACTGTGGACAAGACCGAAGTGGAGTTCGATGTCTGTGACGAGAAGAGTCATGACGAATATGAGATCCATGTTATCGACCTGCCCGGGGCTTACTCGCTGACGGAATATACCATCGAAGAGAAAGTAACCAAGAGCTTCATTCAGAGCGATGAGTATGATCTCATCGTCAATGTTGTCGACGCAACGAACCTCCAACGAAACCTGCTCTTCACGACACAGATTCTCGAGACAGGCAAAAAGGTCGTCGTCGCACTCAATATGATCGATGAAGCCAAAAAAGAGGGGATCGAGATCGACGAGAAACAGCTCTCCAAGATCCTTGGTGTCCCCTGTATCAAGACCAGTGCCTCTACAGGTGAGGGGGTCGAAGAGCTCAAACATGCGATCATCGACACTTATGAAAAGAAAGAAACAACCGCCAAAGTCATATACAGCGATCCGATCGAAGAGGAGATCGACACAATCGTCACATTCCTCAAAGAGAAAAAGTACAAGAGTGACATTCCCTATCGCCATCTGGCCGTCCGACTCCTCCAGGAAGATCCCGACGTCTACAAAAAAATGCACGATGAACCAATCTGGATCGAACTGCTCCCGATCATCCGTGAAGCCCTGCAACACCTCTACCTCCACCACGGCACCAAAGACCTCGACGAGATCTTCGCCGATGAACATTTCGCCTTTGCCAAGGGTGCCAAGATGGAGGTGATGGCGATCAAATCGATGCGTGCCAAAAATATGACTCAGAAAATCGACAACCTGCTGATCAACAAAGTGCTGGGTATCCCCCTCTTCCTCTTCTTTATGTGGGCGCTCTTTCAGTTGACTTTTGAGCTGGGTGCACTGCCGATGGATTGGATCGATGCCGGCTTTACCTGGCTGGCTGATCAGACAAGGGTGCTGCTGGGGAATGGCGAACTCGCCTCGCTGGTGGCAGACGGTATGATAGGCGGTGTCGGTGCCGTCATCATGTTCCTGCCCAATATCATCATCCTCTTCATCGGTATCGCCCTGCTGGAGACGACGGGCTATATGAGCCGGGTGGCATTCCTATTGGACGGCTTCTTTCACAAATTTGGACTGCACGGCAAGAGCTTCATTCCGCTGGTGACAGGCTTTGGCTGCTCCGTACCGGCCTATATGGCGGCACGTACGCTGAAAAATGAAAAAGACCGGCTTATCACCCTCTTCATCATTGGCTTTATGTCCTGTGGTGCCAGACTGCCGATCTATGTCCTCTTTGCCGGTGCTTTCTTTGGCGAAGATCAGGCGGGCAATATCCTCTTCCTGATCTATATCTCCGGCGCGATGCTTGGATTGGTAATGGCCAAAGTGCTGAAGATGTTCGTCTTCAAGGGCGAAGACGAGCCCTTCGTTATGGAGATGCCCAAGTATCGTATGCCCTCTTTCAAGCTGATCTGGCACACCGTCTATGGGCAGGCCAAAAGCTATCTGAGCAAAGCCGGTACCTTTATCCTGGCGGCAGCCATACTGGTTTGGTTCGCCAGCAACTACCCCAAGCAGCCTGAACTGGAAGCGCAATATCAAACAAAGATCGAGCGAACACAGGATCTGAAGCAGAAAAGTAAATTGGACAACGAATTCAAAGCGAAACTGCTCGAAGAGAGTTATCTCGGCAAGATAGGTAAAGCAACAGAGCCATTCTTCGAACCACTGGGCTTCGACTGGAGAATGTCTGTCGCACTCGAAGCGGGCCTGGCTGCCAAGGAGGTCGTTGTATCCACTCTGGGCGTACTCTATTCACTGGGAGACACGGTCACTGAGACAGACAACTCCCTGCTTGCACAGATACGTGCACAGATACCACTCGCTTCGGCTGTCGCCTTCATCGTCTTCGTGATGATCTACCTCCCCTGCTTCGCGGCATCCGCCGTCTTCGCCAGGGAGGCAGGAGGCTGGAAATATCTGGTCTACCTCTTCGTGATGACCACGGCGACAGCGTGGATATTGAGTTTCCTTGCGTACCGTGTGACGCTGCTCATTACCGGAGGGTAACGGGCTGCACCATCCGTAGCGTGGGCATTCCTGCCCACGAAAAAGAATAATTACCAAACAATAAATCGTGGGCAGGAATGCCCACGCTACAGACAGCAACAATAATCTCAATAAGAATAATAATGGACAAAAGGAAAACAACTTGAAACTCAATGAATTGAAAAAAGGTGAGCGAGGAGAGATCATCCGGATCGATGCAGACAAAACACTGCGAGACCGGCTGAGTTCCTTTGGCATCGTCAGAGGCGAACTGGTCACCGTCGTAGAGCACTCTCTCGCCAAACAGACAATCGAAATCGAGATCGGCACATCACTGGTAGTGCTTAGGGCAAACGAAGCGGAAAAAATAGAGATCGACAAAAAGGGAGAAAACAATGAATCATAATCTGGAGCAGCGATTTGAGTCGCTGAAAAAAGTAAACAAAACTGCGGCAGCAATGGCAGCGCTACTCTTTACCGCGACAGTATCGATGGCAGGAGAAGAGAGCAACAGCACAGAACCGACAGCTGCATCGGATAGTTTCACCGATGCTTTCAGGAATGGCAAAGTAAGCGGGCAGATCCGGGCAGGCTATCTCTACGCCGATCCTGATCTCGAGGGCCACCCCTCACCCTATGCCTCGGCGCTGGGAGGTCAACTGAAGTTCGAAACGGGCAAATGGTACGGTTTTGATCTGGGTGCTGCGTTCTACACTTCACACGCGATCAATGCCTTGAGCGGAGAGAGAAGTGACGGCAAATTCAATGATGAGCTGAGTTCGGACGCCGGACATTATGACCTCCTGGCGGAGGCCTATCTTGACTATAGCTATGAGGGTTTCAAGATCCGTGGCGGACGACAGCTGATCGATACACCCTATGCCGACAGTGACGATATCCGTATGACACCCAACACTTTCGAGGGAGTCGTGGCGACCTGGGCATATGAAGATTTCAATTTCATCGGTGCTTATCTGACAAAATGGCAGGGGCCGGATACAGGCGCCTACGAATTCGTCGATCTGCTCGAAGATGGTGATGGTGTAGCGATGCTCGCAGTCACTTACGAAAAAGATGATCTGGAAGGCAGCATCTGGTATTATCAAGCTGACAAAACTGCCAATGTTTTCTATGGCACTATCTCGGACAGCTACAAGTTTACCGACGGTGTCACACTCACAGGCGCACTCCAGATCGGAGATCAGAGCGAGATAGAGCACTCGGGAATCGACGGCACGATCTATGGTGCAATGGCAGAGGTGGACTACAGAGGCTTGACGCTGAGTTTTGCCTATGACCAGCTGAAGGTCGATGAGGACAAAGAGTACTTTGGCGGCTTTGGCGGCGGTGTAGGTTTCGTCAATATGTTCGAAATGACGGCAGGCGTTTTCACATTCCACCAGGATGCACGAGGCTGGAAAGCAGCTATTGCCTATGACTTCACAGAGCTGGGTATCGACGGCCTGAGCATAGAATATGACTACGGAAACTTCAAGGGCGACATCGAGCATGAGGCAAACGAACACAACCTGATACTTGCCTATGCGCCTTCGGATGATTGGGATTTGGAAATCGTCTATGACCGTATCGAAGATGTCAATATGGATATCGGAGAAGATGAAGACGGCAACCCTATCGACTACAGTCTCGACAGAGTACTGGTACGGGTGAATTACAACTTCTGATCTTGAAAGGCATCGAAACCTTTGGCTGAATAGATCTGCATTGTGAGGTAATTAGAGGTGCTCTTAGCGTTTAGGGCGCCTCTGAGAATACAGCATATCGATCTGCAACAAGCCAATATGAATCTTTCATATTCAAAGAAAAGAATCTGCCCTATAGAGCCCGACACAAAGCATTGCAAAATAGATGACTTTCACATTTACTAATTATTTTTATTATTTAACTTTATATTTGTTATAATGTGGTCT
>JAOZOG010000193.1 GCA_029933395.1 Sulfurovaceae bacterium
ATTGGGAAATAATCTTTTTTTCAAGGCGATAGTAGAGCCAAATTCCGACATAAAGAAGTGAAATGGTCCACAACCCAAGATATTCATAATCCACAAATCGATCATCGAGTGCACGAAAATAGAAGCCATGGATAATCTCCATAAAACCAACCAGGGGATTGTATACAATAAGTTCCTGCGCCTCAGTTGGGAGGCTCTGGACAGGATAAAAGACTGCGGAAATAATCATCAAGCCGAATGTAAAAATTCGTACCGTTTTCCCGATACTCTTATAAAATGTATCGCCTACAGCCACAACCAGACCAAATGCAAACGAGAAAATAACCAACCAAATCAACCCCACACTCACCATCAGCAGGTTTTCACCCTCCATACCAAAATCAAAATAGTATCCAATGAAAATGAAGATCAAATACAAAATACCGGCCATAAAGACCTCAACCAATGTTTTGGACAAAATAATATCAATTGGTCTAACTTGTTTGTAGCTGAAGAGCGCTTTATCACCCTCAAAAGCGCCGATTGACTTGCTGAGAATATGCTGGAACATATTGAAAGCGACAAAGTTCAATGCCAGAAAAACTGCATAGTCGTATGTCTCGTCGCCCCTTCCAAAGATAAAAATCTTAATAAGTATAAAGACCATTACCTGCATAAAGGGCTGAAAAAATGTCCAGAAGACCCCTAACCTGCTTGTTGTAAACTGCTTATTCATCTCCCTCAAAAAAAGGGCTTTTTGAACAGCGATAAAAATATGCAGATAGTTTCTTTGTTGCAATGCTACTACTCTTTGTGTTTTTTATAACCTATGGATTATATCGAACTATGTTGAAATTGCCTAAACAGCCACTGCGCCTTGCGACTGACCAGGCTCTGCCACGCTATCCTTTTTCGATACAAGAAGGAGGATGACATTTTATCGCGAATCCGCTTCAGGCCATTCAATGTCACCTCCGGCTCGCACGGCTCTGCCATAACCGGATCAATGTAACGTGGATAGCATAGCAAAGCTGCCGCAACCAACTCGTCTATCTCGAGTTTTCTCTTCCTTCGATCACACTGAAACCTATCGGCACTCAACCCCCATCCAGCGTAAAAGGGGACCCCATATGTATAAACTTTGATACCCCTCATCATTGCTTCAAATCCAACCAGTGATGTCATCGTATGCAGTTCGTCACATACTGCCAGAACAGTGTCAAGACTGACCTCTTCGACGATACGGTCGCAATAGCACAGTGCCTCATCCGGATCTACTCTGCCAATTCTGTTTCCCGCCAGCACATCGGGATGGGGCTTGTAGATGATATATGCCTCGGGAGCCTGCTCCCTGACCTGCTTAAGAAGCTTCAGGTTGCTCATCCCGGATGCCCCATATCGGATCGAAGCATCATCTTCGACCTGTCCGGGAACCAGTACAACTTTTTTGTCTTTGGGAACGTGAAGCGACTGGGTATCGAAACTGTTGTATTTGGATATTTTCTCCTGGATGATCCACTCTCTTGTCCGCTTTGCACGACTCAGCTCATCTTGTGTAAACCGATGAAAATTAAGAATATGCTCCAGATCACTCTCTCTCGTAGGATCAAAATAGATACCCCGGCTGTCAATCGCCAGAGAGTAGGGCCGCGTCAGATCCGATCCCAGGCCGACCGAACGGATAAAACCGTCCTCCACTCTGTAAACAGCGATATGATGCTCTTTGGCATACTGCTCGACTTCATCGAATCGCTTCATTCCCCAGATGTAGATTCTGCTCTTTTCATCCAAACCTTTTTTGAGTGCCGTTTCCAATGCATTTCCCGATCCTGCCGAATTGATAAAATGTATCAAACGAAGATTTCTGAAGAAAGGTTTCATAAAGCCGTGTTTCCAAAGTGAAAAACCGAAAAAATATCCTTCTGCTTCGGTTTTCCTGTCACGCTCTTTGTATCTTGCGATCGTCTCTATCGCGTCAAAGAGATCCGAGTTCTTTTGGCTGTAGGGATTGAAATATCTGCTGTAAAGGAGATAGGCAGCTGCGAAGATCTCCTCGACTTTCAAATTCCTTTTGCGACGCTTGCAACTTGCCCTGTCATCCGTCACACCCCAACCGGCATAAAAAGGTATCCCGAAACAGACACACTCTTTGCCCAGAAGAAGTGCTTCGAATCCCATTTGGGATGTTTTGGTATAGACTTTCTCAAAGTACTCCAGAAGCGAAAGAGGATTGAGGTCATCATCGATTACCCGGCATTTTTTTCTCAGGGTTTCGGTATCGATATCAGACTGTCTCTTTCCATTCAAGACATCGGGGTGTATTTTGGCATAGACAGCAGTATTTGGATTTTCGGCAATAGCGGCGTCGAGTACCTCGTCTGTAGTGAACCTGTCGGCAAGTCCATATTCCAGTGACGCATCACTGGCCGTTTGAATAATAACCAGTACCCGTTTTCTCTCTTCGTCCAAGTCATATTTTTTCCGTATCGTCGCATCCACTTCTGCGGCACTGTTATACTTGGAAATCCGATGCTTCTTGATCAATCCGATGGCCTCACGGGATCGCTGCATCAAATCACCGTCACCGTCAAAATCGTAGCTGTTCAGGAGATTTTCAAGTCTGGATGGTCTCGTCGCATCATAATAGATACCGATATCATCCTCGACGATCGAGAAGGAGCGGTATCCATCGATCCCCAACCCGACAGATCGGATAAAACCATCTTCCAACAGCAAAAAATCTCTATGGAAGAGTTGCGACAGAAAGATCGCCAGGTGCCCACTCCGTTTTCTTCCCCATCCGGCAAAAGGCATCTTGTTGGGCCCAAAGATCGCGGCAAGCTGCTGAAGATAGAAGGAGTAATTCGAAGATTTTAAATATGCGACTGCAGGGTCTTTATCCAAATATTTCATCGCTTCTTCCATATAATCTTCCAGGCCACTTTCATCCGATAGGGCCAATCGTTTTTCAAAAAATCATAACGCAGGATAAGTCCTGCAAGGAAGAGACGGCTTTTTTTGAACGTCAGATAGTCCATAAATAGTCCAATCTTTTTACGATCTTCCGGCTTTGGAGGATAGTGCTCCAACAGATAGGAGAGTACCTTCTCCCTGCCTGTACCTATAAAGGGAAGCCGGTAATCCCTGCGAAGACAGCTTGCGACCCTGCATCGTGATTGCCTGATCCTCTCCGCACTGTTCGAGCTGTTGGCATCATGGATACGATAGTTCACCAGAGTGTCACGCAGTGTAATGCGTTTGCCAAAAAGCTCGTTGACCAATGCGATCCAATAGTCATGTGCCGAGAGATGCTCAGGAAAAGGCAGCACCAGTGACTTGAGCTGCCGGTTGATCATCATCGTATTGCCCATTACGCCGCAGCGCCCCAGCATCGCTTCGAGCTGTCTCTCTTCACCGAAATCGTAACCTCTCAACGAGAAAAATGAGCCGTGAAGGGGCTCAAGCTTTTCACCAACCACCAATAGATCGCTATGCAACAGCATCGGCTTGTCCTCATTTTCATCCTCCAGCGCTTCGACGGAGCGGGAGAGCTTCTCCCTGTGCCATACATCATCCTGGTCACTGAAAGCGATATAGTCCCCCTTTGCCGACTCCAGCAGTGCTTCAAAATTTTTGATCAGCCCCAGTCGTTTGTTATTTTGGGTCACTTGAATCCAGTGATATTTTTCCGCATAATAGGCCACTATACCAAAGGTGCCGTCGGTAGAATTATCATCCCCAATCAGCAGCTCATAGTTCGAATAGTCCTGATCGACAATGGATTGCAGCTGCTCCTCAAGATGTGCTTCGCCGTTGTAGGTCGCCATCACGATCGTCACAAGCGGTTTGCCACCTCTCAAAATGAAACCCTTTTGCCCATACGGCCCAATAGATAATCCCCGATTCCCCTGAGGACCATAACTGTTCGATAGAGTTTCCTTTTGTGATGCCACAGTTGTCGCAAAATAAACTTTCGCATATAGCGGTCACGTTCACCGAAATAGTCTGGATAAAGCTCTGCATACTTCTTTCTGAGATAGAGATGATTGCGCACCATATAGTAGAGTCGCGTTCCAGAGTATTTTTTCCTGCCGTCTTCCAGATCTTCACCCAGTCTATGCTCGACATAGACCCGGCAGTCCTGCAATACAGCATACCCATCCAACCATGCCCTCAAACAGAACTCATGATCCACCTCATCGATAAAGAGTGCGCTGTCGAAACCTCCTGTTTTCAAAGCGAATTCGACATTGACGATACTTGCCGAACTCATTGCTACGGTCACAGGCTTATTCTTTTCCCGGGAAAGAAATTTCGGATTGTGCAGCGGCACATAAATAGCCAAC
>JAOZOG010000194.1:0-2836 GCA_029933395.1 Sulfurovaceae bacterium
TCTTGGCATCGAACTGTTGTCGAATACATATATTAAGCAATGCGAAGAGAAAAAAATTGACTGTGACTACATATCCTCTGTTGCCGGAAAGCCCTGGAAAAGCTGGATGAAAGTGTTTAGGTGGCTGCAGAAGAAAGAGCCGGATACTATCGTGCTGCATAGCACCAATGCATTGTTACCATGTTGGTTCTACGCACGATCAAGAAAGACGCCCCTACTTGTAGTTGAACACATGTCAAATAATCTTAAAAGAAAAAGCGAATGGATGGCAAGCCGACTGGTGATGCAGCTTGCAGATGCCGTAGTACTGCTGACACCAGCATACCGGGATGAACTCAGGCAAAAACTGGGGCGCTTCTATCGCGGAGACAAGGTGCGCATTATTCCGAACGGCATCGATACGAATCGTTTTGCACCGGCAGAGAGAGACTTGTCAAAACAGTCTAAAACTCTCCGGCTCGGAATGGCGGCACGGTTCACCGATAAGAAGCGTCAGGATCTTCTCATCGAAATGCTGGCACTGCTGCGGCAGCAGCCAGTCTCTGTAAGATATCACTTGTCACTTGCAGGCGATGGCGAGACTTGGAAATCTGTACACGAAAAGGCGAAGGAGATGGGAGTGGAAGAATTCATCTCTCTCCCCGGTTATCTGGGAGAAGATGAACTATTGGAGTGGTTTCGGTCCATCGATATCTATCTTCATGCATCAGAGGGTGAAACACTGAGTATATCACTGCTCCAGGCTATGTCGATGGGGCTGCCGATCGTGGCATCGAATGTATCGGGGATCAGAAACCTGCTGGATGAAAAAAGAGAGTGCGGGGTGCTTGTGGATAATTCAGGAAAAAGCTTTGCCGATGCGGTCGATATGTTGGCAAACGATCCGGAGAAAGCCAAAGCATTATCGCTATCCGCAAGAGAGCTCGCTGTTGATACATATAGTCAGAATGCTATGTTCGATCTCTACAACCAAACGATAAAGGAAATAATTTAATGAAACGAAAAATTCTCATCACGGGCGGTGCCGGAAATGTGGGAGGCAGTCTGGCACGCAGACTGGCAGCGGATCCCGAAAACGAGATCGTGATCGTCGACAATTTACTGACAGGAAGCTTGGACAAACTACCGGATAGAGGTTTGCCCAACTGGAAATTTATCAAGGCAGATGTCAATCATTATCACAACATTGGCGCCATTATGACCTCCTATCATTTTGACTATATATTTCATTATGCAGCAGTGGTTGGGGTGAAGCGGACACTGGAGAATCCCAAGATGGTATTGGATGATATCGACGGGATCAAAAATATCCTCGATCTGGCAAAAAATACGGGAGTCCAGAGAGTTTTTTTCTCTTCCAGCTCTGAGGTCTACGGCGAACCGGTCGAACTGCCCCAAAGAGAGGATACTACGCCACTCAACTCCAGACTTCCCTATGCGATCGTCAAAAACGTAGGAGAGGCTTTTTTCAAATCCTATTATCAGGAGTATGGGCTGAAATATACGATCTTTCGATTTTTCAACACCTATGGCCCACTTCAAAGTACCGATTTTGTTATCTCTCGTTTCCTGGATCAGGCTCTGAAAAATGAAGATATTACTATTTATGGTGACGGGTCCCAGACACGGACTTTTTGCTATATCGACGACAACCTTGATACGATTCAGAAGATGCTGTACGAAGATCTGGCTGTCAATGAAGTACTCAATATCGGCAGCGATGTAGAGATGAGTGTCCTGGAGCTGGCTCAGAAGATCATAGAGATCACGGACTCCAAATCCAAAATCATACACCTTCCTCCCCTAAAAGAGGGTGATATGACCAGAAGGCAGCCCGATATCACGCGCATGAAGCAGATCCTTGGGCGTCCGTTGACCTCTCTGGAAGAGGGAATCAGTATCTCTATGAACTATATCAAAGATCAGAGTGAGAGATGAAGATACTCTTTGTCCAGAAAATGGCCGGTATATCAGGTTCGGAAAAATACTATCTCAACCTGCTTCCGACACTGAAGAGACGCAGCGTCGATGTGCATTTTCTGGTCGTAGAGCATCCAAACAATGCGCCAAAGAATAAAATGTTTGTCGAGCTTCTGAAGAAGGACGATATTCCCGCTCATATCATTGAAAGTCGCTGGCCGATCAGCCTGGGTATCGTTTGGAAAATGTACCGATTGATACAAAAAGAGTCCTTTGATATCGTACAGACCAACCTTATCCATGCCGATGTATGGGGTGCAATCGTGAAGAAGTTCTTAAAGCCCGATATGAAACTTGTCTCCGTCAAGCATGGCTATGACGAGAAGTATCAGCAGCAGTATGGATTTGATCCGGGACACATGAAAAAGGATCTGTTTTTCCATTTGACAAAATGGTCGGCGGGATATATGGATGAGGTGGTGTCGATTTCACAGGGTCTGCAGGATCTTTTGGTGAAGGGTGGGATGGTACCGGCCCAAAAGGCAAGTATCATTCCCTATGGTTTTGATTTTGACGATATAGAGGAGCAAACAAAGGCTGGTGAGCTTCGATATGGTGATCCACAGATCATCATCGCCGGCAGACTCGTTCCCGTCAAGCAGCATCACCTGGTGCTGGAGATTATGCCAAAGCTCATCAAGAAGTTTCCCGGTATTCAACTGGTTATTGTAGGTGCAGGACCAATAGAGGATGAACTCAAACAAAGTTCCCTCGATCTGGGAATAGAAGATCATGTACAATGGGAGGGCTTCCGAAGCAATATACATGACTATATCCGTGAATCTGATCTCATGGTACTGCCGTCATCGGCAGAAGGGTTTGGGTTGGTTGTACTCGAGGCGTGGCAGCATGCAAA
>JAOZOG010000194.1:2936-4320 GCA_029933395.1 Sulfurovaceae bacterium
AAATGCTGACGTACTGGCTGATGTATCTGATAACTGCAAGTATGGCGCTCTTCGTAGGGCGAAGACAGCAATACAATTTGGGCCCTTGGCTATTGATAGGTTTGGTTTTTATTTTACTGATCGGTTTTCGTGATTACGTGGGCGGGGATTGGGGAAATTATCTGCGTCATTATGATCGTATCATCGGCGTCTCTTTCGAAGAGGCGATGGAGGGTGGTGATCCTGGACATAAATATCTGAACTGGCTGGCAGCGAAATGGGATCTGGGTGTCTATGCGACCAATGTCGTCTACGGGACAGTCTTTATGATAGGATTGATCAAATTCAGCCGAAAGCAGCCCTATCCCTGGCTGGCGATGGCAGTGGCGACACCCTACCTGATCACTGTCGTAGCGATGGGGTATTCCCGGCAGGCGATTGCAATCGGCCTCTTTATGTGGGCGGTAACCTATCTGGAGAAGGGAAAATTTGCCGCTTATGTCATACTGATACTCATCGCAGCACTCTTCCACAAGACAGCACTCCTGCTGCTGCCTCTGGGGGTTTTCCTCTATGGGAAAGGGCTGATGCTGCGTCTGCTTATGGTCATACCTGTCATCTATGGAGCTTGGGATCTCCTGCTCGCTGACCAGCAGGAGAAGCTGTGGCGAAACTATGTCGAAGCGCAACTGGCTTCCAGCGGAGCATATATCCGTGTCACAATGAACCTGATTCCCAGCCTGCTGCTGCTGGCGTACCGAAAAGAGTGGAAGAGGAGCTTCGATGATTACCGCTTCTGGTTCTGGATCGCCATCTCGTCGATCGCCGCTATAGGCTTCGTTGGCACTGCCTCCACCGCAGTCGATCGCATCACACTCTACTTTATCCCGATCCAACTGGTAGTCTATTCGCGGCTGCCCTATCTGGCAAGAAGGCAGATCTCTCCACAGGCCACAAAAACGATGATCCTGCTGGTCTATGCCGCTGTACTCTTTGTCTGGTTAAACTATGCTGCCAATGCGTATGCATGGCTGCCTTACGGGAATATTTTGTTTGAGGATCTGTAGGGGGCCGTGTTACGTGTTGTATGTTACGGGTTACGCTATGGGCACTGATAGCAGTTATGACAAAGTGACTGGAACTTTTATTTTGGTAGTATAAGTTATAGAGAATTCAGACTCTTCAAGTATTTGTCTACAGTGTCTCTGGTCACCAATACCCCAAAGTCTACCGGGATGCTTTTGTCATCCCTCTTCATGATCCTCTTTGCAATGAGTCTTCCGACAAAAGGATAAAAATGCTGTGTATCCGAAAAACTGTTTTGATCGGCAGTGATGGAGTTGATACCCATAAAATCATACACTTCATCAAACTCATCCGCAAGGACCCTGAGCCATTTTCGATA
>JAOZOG010000195.1 GCA_029933395.1 Sulfurovaceae bacterium
ATTTTATTATGATATGTCTTAAGGATTTATAAAATAAGTGCCGCTGGGCCTCTTTTTCTGCAAAGGGCTACACTATGACGCAGAAGCAGCCCGCCCCAGCAATGCAGCGATCTGTTCACTGCCATCTCTTTCGACCACGTCGATCAGTCCTCTGCTCTTCTCTTCCAGCGCTTCATCCAGCAGAGCGAGTACTTTTTCTTCGTCGATCTCATTTTCCCGCATGACCCAGGCGAGACCCTTGTCGACAAGAAATTTGGCATTGTAGTACTGGTGGTCACTGGCAGCATAGGGATAAGGGATGAAGAGTGTTGGCAGGCCTGTTGCCGCCAACTCCCAGAGGGTAGAAGCCCCTGCCCTGGCAATCGCAAAATCCGCTTCATTCATCAGCTCTGCCAGTTTTGTCGTGAAACCAAACACTTCAGCATCGACACCCAGTTCGGCGTACTGCTTCTTTACCTCATCGATATTTTTCTCTCCCGCCTGGTGGATGATCCCGATCCCCCGCTCTTTGAGTTTGGGGGCCAGTGCAAGCGCCAGTCTATTGATCGCCTGGGCGCCCTGCGAACCACCGAGGAAGATGATCTTCCCGACCTTTTTGCGGATATGCGCCTGCTCGAAAAAGATTTGCTTGATCGGATAGGCATGGATCGGACTCTCCTCGAGATAGGAGGAGATGAAAGCGGTCGCATAGGGTTTGAGCAGTTTGTTCAGTGAACCCAGTGCGGCATTCTGCTCATGAATGACCAGGGGGATACCTTTGAGTTTGGCAGCGATAGAGGTAGCAGCAGAAGAGAACCCGCCTACCGAGAAAACGACACTGGCCTGATGTCTCTCAAGCAGCT
Source organism: Sulfurovaceae bacterium (assembly GCA_029933395.1). Taxonomy (GTDB): domain Bacteria; phylum Campylobacterota; class Campylobacteria; order Campylobacterales; family Sulfurovaceae; genus SZUA-451. Next base: position 843 of record JAOZOG010000195.1, read on the forward strand.
TCATCGCCTGACGAATCGCCTTGGCCAGCATCAGCAGCGATTTTATCTTTCCCATCGCTCCCTGATTGACCACACCCCGGGTCTCAAGAAAATATTTGGCTTCGAAATCGCTATCTTCTCCAAACCATTTTCGATCCTGCCCTATCGTCGAGCCGATATAAACGAGGTTTACCTCTCCATTTTGCGGCCCATCACCACCCGCTGTTTGCCGCCCGTTGTTTTTTACGAGCTGCTCTTTGACCGCTTTGATGATCACCAGGTGACCACCCGTCCCCCCTCCTGTCATAACGATACTCATTCCTGCTTCTCCTCTGTAGTAGATTGCCGGGAATGGTTACTCTTCACTATTTCAGCTTCAGGCTTCTTCCTGAAAACCCTCTTCTTGGAAACCATCAGCACCATTCCGATCGCGATGCTGTTCGCCACGATCTGCGAACCCCCATAACTCAGAAAAGGTACGGCAATACCCTTGATCGGCGTCATTCCGCTGATACCGTAGCCATTGACGATCAGCGCCAGGCCGATCAGCAGCGCTACGCCAACGGTAAAGAGTGCATAACGGGGCTCTCTGACATCCGCTGCGATCTTATTCAGCCTGAAGATGATAAAAAGAAAAGTCAAAATGACCAGCACCAGGCCTAAAAAGCCAAACTCCTCTGTCAGTCCCGCCAAAACAAAGTCGGTATGCACTTCGGAGACGTATCCCAGCTTGAACTGCCCATTCCCCAATCCCTGTCCGAAAAATCCGCCATTATGAATCGCATTGAGTGAATTGGAGATCTGGTAAGGCTCTTTGCCCCCTTCTATGTGGAGTCGTTGCGCAGCTTCGAAGGGGAAGAAGGAGAGGATGGTATCTTGTACGGTCGACCACCAACTCAGCACTCTTTTCATCCGGTGGGGTGCCATCAGGATCAAGCCTACAAAAGCGACAAGTGCCGCCGTAAGCATCACCATAAAAAACTTCATACTGCGCCCGGAAAAAACAAAAAGTATCATCAGGGTTCCCGCCAGAACAACAACCTGTCCCAAGTCTTTCTGGAAGACGGCGATCAACAAAACCGCAAAAGCAAAAATGAATAGATAGGGGAGGAGCATTTTGAACTCAGCCCAGAGGCTGAGCTTTTTATCCGTCACCAATTTGCGGGAAAAACTCCACGAGAGGAAGAAAACAAAGCCGACTTTGAAAAACTCTACCGGCGCGATCGCAGCCGGCCCCAGGTGTATCCAGCGCTTTGCTCCCCCGACTGCCTTGACCGTCGATGCCGGCATAAACTGCATCGCGACCATCAAGGCAAAAAAGACAAGAAAGAGGGCGAAACCGATTCTGCCAAACCAGACATCCGGATCGAGCTTGCTCAGGATCACGATGACAATCAGACCTATCATAACCGAAATAGCCTGACGAATAAAAAAATGCAGATCCGTAAAGTGAAAATGCAGCACGGTATAGGTCGAAAGAGAGTAGCTCAGAACGATCGACAGAGTCATCAAAACAATTACTCCGGCCAACAGCTGCTTGTCAATCATCGAACCTCTTTCAAAATCAGAAATAATATTACAGAATATGTATTTTATCCAATAAGAAGATAGATTTTACTAAAATAGCGTTTCACTTACTTATATGGACAAGCCCCACCGGAGGAAAAATGCAGGAAGAGATAAATTTGGAGATGCGCAGGAGACGAAGTAAAAAACTGTTTATTCTCTTCGCCCTGTTCGTGCTCCTGATCTCCGCCTTTCTCTTTTCGGTTTTTCGCACGATCACATCCGACCGGCACATACCTGCCTCCACCGCAGTCATCCATGATCGCTCTCTTCGCGGGGAAATCGTCTCAAAAGATGGATATACCATCAGCAGCAGCTCCAAACTCTACCAGGCGACCGTCTATGCCAATGCAATCGCGCCCGGTAAAAAAGCGCTCTTTTTCAAACTTTTCAGTATCTACAGCGGTATCGATGAAAAAGAATTGAAAAAAAAATTCTTTACCAAGAGCGGGAAACCGAAAACCGGCCGTGTCACACTCTCCTACAGCCTCAATGCCAGAAATGCCATTCAGCTCAAATCACTCGCCTTCAAACTGCGAAAACTTAAAGTCTTTCGCTCTATCAAAATCGGACAGGGAATCGATGTGCTTTACGGCCTCGATATTATCGAGAGTGGTGAAGCGAGACGCTTCCCTCTCAATGACTGCCTGGCGCCCATCATCGGCTATGTCCGAAAAAAGGATGACAACGGCTATACACGACCCAAAGGAATGAAGGGGCTTGAGCGCTACGCAGAGAAACATTTGATTTCGCGAAAAAACGGCCTCCTCAAAGGCAAGCGTGATGTAGTCGGTGCCGTCATCCGAAACGGAAGCAGCACCAAAATCCCCCGCATAGACGGTCTCGATCTTCATCTCAATATCACCTTGAGTCTCCAGAGACGTGTCGAGAAGATCCTCGACCAGATGAAAGCCCATACCGATGCACAGGAGATTATCGCCGCCGTGATGGAGAGCGATACGGGCAAAGTGATCGCGATGGCCAGTTCGGAACGCTACGACCCCTCCCATATCACGCAGAGGGATGTCTCTGCACTCAATCCGAAGTTTTCCGAGTATCCCTATGAAGTCGGTTCGGTCATGAAACCGCTGACACTCTCCATCGCACTCGAACACAAACGGGTCACGCCCGATACCTGGTTCGATACGCATAATGGTGTTTTGATGATTGGAAAGGGAAGAAGAATCACCGACGATGAGAAATTCGACAGCCTCACTGCCACAGGAATCATCGTACACTCATCCAATGTCGGTATCTCGGAGATCGCCTGGAGGCTCTCAGGCCAGGAGTTTCGTGAGGGGTTGCTCAAATTTGGCCTCTCCCAGCCCTCGGGTATCGATCTTTCGCGTGATCTTCCCGGAAAGGTCAAACCTCTCCGGCTTCTCAACAACAAAATGCACCGCGCCAATCAGGCATACGGCTACGGCATGCATGCCACATTCGCCCAGATGCTCAAAGCCTACTCCGCTTTCAACAATGACGGAAAAGCGATGACCCCACGTATCATTGACTACTTCAAGAACGCTGACGGCAAACACTACAAGCTCCCTCCTCCACAGCCTGACAGGGAAGCCGTCAGCCCCCAGACAGCCAAACAGATACACGATATTCTGATGGAAGTGGTCAAGAGTGGTACCGGAAAAGCGGGGCAGTACAAAGGGCTGGAGATCGGAGGCAAAACCGGCACAGCGCACATCGCTACCAGAAGAGGGTACTCCAGAGAATACCACAGCAGCTTTTATGGCTTCGCCAATGACAACAGTGGCCACAAATATACTATCGGGGTACTGGTCATCAAAGCCAAAAAATACCATAAATATTTCGCTTCACAATCCGCTGTTCCGACCTTCAGGAAGATCACCAACGCTCTGGTGGAACTCAACTACCTTCTGCCGGAACTCCCGCCGGAAGAGATGGCCAAAGAGCAGGAG
>JAOZOG010000196.1 GCA_029933395.1 Sulfurovaceae bacterium
ACTGCTGAGAGCCGAGTGAGCCTCATCGGCTTTTGCCTGGGTGAGAGTAGTTATATCATAAATATCCTGAATTTTTTTATCCATATCATCAAAATGTGTTGTGTAGGACCAGTATCCGAAGATATCTCTACAGGTATTTTCTGGCACCCGGAATACATCACTGGGAAAATCTTCATTTTTAAAGGCGAGTAACTTCTCGAACCACAGTTTATTGGAGTTCAAAAGAGATATGAGGCTTATTGGGTGTGAAAATTTTTTGATACGCTTCTCCAGAAAAACTGCCTTTTTCCCAAAGAAAGGTGCCTCGTAGAGACTAGAAGAGCTGATGCCGCATACTGTCTGAATAGCATCAGATGACAGAAGTTCGTAATAACTGATATCGGGAAGCGTTTTTGCGTGCAGTCTTCTGATGATCTCCTCATCAACTTGCTGATTGGTTTCTATAGGGTGTGGACGATAGTAGATTGTGTCGTGTTGTTCGCAAAGTTCCTCCAAGGTAGATATGTAATCAAGCAGTGACTTGAATTCTCCATCGAAATAGACACTTTTATCAGCGGGGGTTTGACCTATTATGAGCAGTGCATTATCTTCGATTTCTTGGTTTTTCTCCATATTTTTCAACTTCAGCAAGTTGGCTGAGAGCTGGATATGCTTTTTGTTGCAAGAAAGTGAATTGAAGTCAAATGGGAATGAAGAGCTGACGGAGAAGTAGAGGTCTTCAAGAAAGCGAATAGGATGAATTTCGATATTAACCCAAGGTATTTTTTTTTCATTTAAAAATGCGATATCGATGGGATTGATCTCAAATCCCAGAGCTACAGTATCGTTGTCTGGTTGGTATGCCTGAAGCATACTTTCGCCTTTGCCAGAGAGGGAGTCGATCCATCTGGCTTCGTTGATGTGCTCATAGTTATTCGATACTGTATCCAGTATGATATCATGGTCGATGAATATGGGAGAAAAAAGCCCATAAAGAAATTTGACATTTCTGCTCTGCCGACGCCTGTAATGATCAGCAAGGAATAGGATTTTTTTCAAGTTGTCTCCTTGATGCTGTCCGATGGGAGAGATTCAATCAACATGATGGCGCTCTCCTTCCAGCTTGTTCGGGGCATATCTTCCGATTTTGGATGTTTGTCTTCTTGGTAGAGCTGAAGCCAAGTGTCGATAGTATTGGCAAGAATATTGGGGGTTTTATCATTTTTAAAATAGTATGCGAAATCACCCGCTACTTCGCGGAATACCGGAATATCCCTGGCAATAATCGGCAGTTTGTGTTGTGCCGCTTCGATCAGAGGTAAGCCAAAGCCTTCCCCCTCACTGGCCGCAATTAGGCAGGAAGAGGCACTATAGATGTTCTCCAAGTATTCATCGCTAATTCCCTCGAGCCAGAAGAGATGTCTCTCTTTTTGGGGATGTGCACGAAGTCTACTTATTAGCTCGTCAACTAGCCAGCCTTCTTTCCCAACGATGACCAGATTAATCTCCCTGTTATTGTTCCAGAGTATTTCAAACGCCTTAAGTACTTGTTGATGCCCCTTTCTGGGTTCGACAGTGCCGACCATCAGAAAGGAGGGATGGGAGCGAAGTTTCTGCAGTGTGGCTTGCGCATTATCTGGTAATCCCCTGGAAGGAAGACTGTTTTCAATATCTGAACCAAGATGAAAGTGAGTGATTGTGGGAGGAGTTAGACGATCGGATGGGTTATCGGAAAGCCACTGCTGTAAGTCGTCGGCTGTAGCCTGTGAGATACAGCAAAATCCTGTTGCCACTTCGGTGATCTTTGTGAGCCATTCATTGAAATTGACAGAAACGGCTTCGACCCACCACTTTGGATGTCTGGCAAAGAGTATATCGTAAATAATGAAATAAACTTCAACCCCAATCGTTCTAAGGTAATTGTAAAAATCATACACTTCATGTATGAGATGTGCAGTAATGTCTAGGGCAAGATAGGTATCTCCCTGCTTGAAGTCTGCCACATCATCAATGAGGTCTTTTTGGGGTTCATCAAGCAGTTTTGCGACGAAGTGCTTAGCGTAGCGGTATTGCTTTTGTTCTAGATCGTAATAAACAGGTCGTATCAAATATGTTTCCGGTGGAGACTGAAGGAGTTCGAACAGAATACTTCTGACGACACGTTGTATTCCTGATTTGGCATCGATATTGACTAGAACCGAAATATCCAGCAGAAGCTGGCTTGGTCTGGAGGTAGGTTCATTAAAGGCAAGGCTGAAGGCAATTTGCTCCAAGTCGAGATCGATTGGATTTTCCTTTTCGTATATTTGCGCGATTGCTTCGATAATATCTATTTCTTCTCTGTGTAGCGAGGATTTTGATGCGTCTACTGATTTTTCGATATTCTCCAATGCCAGTTTCGCACTGCGATCCCAGGAAAAGCATTTAACCTGGACTTGTGCATGTGCCCTGAGATTTTTACGAAATTCAGTATCTTCAAGTGCTTTACGGATTTTTTCACTCATTTCTTCTATTGAGTCCGGATCGAATAGGGCCTCTTTGAGGCCGATTACCTCAGGTATGCTGGTGGTATTTGAGCCGATAACCGGTGCAGAGCAGGCCATAGCTTCGAGGATGGGCAGTCCGAAACCTTCGTGCCTGGATGGAAAAATAAAGAGTTCTGCATAGCTGTAGAGGGCGATCAGCTCATCGTGTGCGACATAGCCTGTCAGGACAAGCTCATCGTCCGAGAGTCGGCACTGTTTTGCTAGTTTTGTCAGTCGATAGTGATCGCCTTTGAGAATCTTGCTGACAATAACCAGCTGGTGTTTATTGCGCAAGGTCTGAGGAATGCGACTATAGGCTTCAATCAAGCCCTCGAAATTTTTTCGGTTGTCAAATCCACCTGGAGCATAAAGCAGCATCTTGCGCTTGATACCAAATTTATGAAAAAGTCGCACCTTTTCTTCTTTGGGCAGTTCAATCCTCTGAAAGCTGTCATCGACGGCACAGGAGATCGTTGCAACTTTCTCTTCAGGAATATCGAGAGCTTCAATAGCCTCTCTTTTGGAGGATTCTGAAATGGAAAGAAGGAGATCAGCTCTTTTGAGTGTAGAGACCCTGCGCATATAGTAGTCATAACTACCCGGATCCTGAAGATATTTCTCGGCATTGAGTAGGGGGATCAAGTCGTAGAGAATGGCAGCTGTTTTGTAGCTCTTGCCAAGTTTTCCAACTGAGACGACTGAAGCATTCAGGTAGCCTTCATCAAATAAGCTCCCTATGAGAACGATATCAGGATTCAAACTATCCAGAAATTCTTCGTATAGAAGCTCCGCCACTCTGGCACGTGGCTTATTGTAGGGATCCCGTTCCGCCGTAGGCAGAGGAATCATAAAAATTTTAATTTTCTCTTTTGGAATTAAACCATCAAATGCTTGTCGAATATGTTCGATGTATTCAGGGTAAGCAGCGGAGAGTGCCAGCCAAATATCGTGTCCTCTGGGATTTTGGGCAATGGCCAATGTCAGGGAAAGCGTATACCTGCCTATGCCTCGGAAGCGGCTTTCGGATTGCGCTCCCTGCATATCGATCACGATGCGCATTTATGGTTTCCTCTTTATGTCGTCTACGGCCATTTTGAGTTGGTCATATCTTTTTTTTGCACGCAGAGGAAGCTTGTCGGGCCCATCGATATGATTGATCGTCATATAGATATTGGTATTGATCGGGGAGACGTTTTTGAGTTTGGTCTTTAGGCCCGGAAAGGGTCCAAGAAGCAGCAGTAGATGGCTCTTGAGTTTCGGATGGGCATTTAGGAGATGTTTGAGATGTACGATTGCTTTTCGAATACTTTTTTTCGATATATTTATGAAAGTGAAAGGTATCTTTTTTCCTTCATTGACTACTTTTTTTACAAGTTTTTTCATCTATATCCATTTGATATTATCTTAAGGTCTCATAATAATATCATCCTCTCCTGAATAAGAACTGACCTGTATTTCGATCGGGATAATATTGCAGCCGCTTCGAGATTTTCTAAGCAGTGAACCTCTTGCATCCTCCCCTCCCGAAAAATTATACCTATCAATCCTCCTGGCCCCCAGTAAACCGCCATCTCTCAGAGTTTCATAACCATCCTTTCAAGTTAACATAGGTATAATTATACCTACCTCAAGAGGGGGGAAAGATGTCCATTATCCACCTGAAAAACAAAAAGAATGGTACAGTCTATGTTTACGAGTCGCACAGTTATTGGGACAAGGAGAAGTCGCAACCAAGATATAAACGCACAATCCGATAAAGAGTGCGCTGTCGAAACCTCCTGTTTTCAAAGCGAATT
>JAOZOG010000197.1 GCA_029933395.1 Sulfurovaceae bacterium
ACAGGCAACAAGATCGACGATGCCACGGCCATCCGGCGGGTGATCGAGCTCCAGCAGCGTGAAGGCCGAAGGTTCACCGCTCCCGAGATTGTCGAGATCCTGACGGCCCAGGGTATGTCGCCGGAGCAGGCGAAAGCCATCGCTTCCCGGGTGCTGAAGGCGAGGGGGTGAGAGATGGCCAAAGAGAAGAAGCCGGAAATCAATATCAAGCCTTCCAAGCAGGGTTCCTTCACGGAATACTGTAGGCGGAAGGGGTATGACGGTGTGACTTCGGCCTGCATCGCCCAGGGCAAGAAGTCCAAGAACCCCGCAACGAGGAAGAAGGCGACATTCGCCGGAAACGCCCGTTTGTGGAACAGGGGTTGACATGACGTTTTCTCATGCGCTTGGGCATCTGAAGGCCGGAAAGAAAGTGAGACGGAGGGGCTGGACCGAAGATACGTTCATCGTGCTCGGGGGTTCCTCTATATATATAGGTAAGGGCTCGGCCATAGCGGACTGGTTTCCAGAGCCGAGCGACTTGCTTGAAAACGATTGGGAGATTATGGAATGAGAAAAGGTATCGTAGGCGGGGCTCTCGTCATGGCTATCGTGCTTGGCGGCACGTTTGTAAACTGGACTTATCAGTGGGCGACTTCGATGAAGAGCCGTGCGGATCATCAATGCACGGACACGAAGGATCGCCTTCTGCTCGTTCCCGGCAACGTGCTGAACGGAGGCCCGGGGTTCGAGTACGTTTCCTGTGAAGAGTTGATCGGGAAAAAGTGATGGCGGAGACCGGGGTTCCCGAATTCAGGGAGCAGTTCGAAGATATCTGGCTCTCGACGCAGGGAGTCAGCCGTGAGCGGTTCGATCAGGCGATAGAGTTCGGGATGCTGATCATGCGAGGCTGGGACAAGTACCGGGCCTACGAGCATGTATTCGGCGAATGCTCGAATGTCCATATGCAGACGATCTCGTTCATGTCGTCGAGGTACGTGAACCTGATTCTGGAGCGTTTTCAGGACATCAAGTACGGAATGCTCCTGGACAAGCATATGGCCGTTCTCGGCGAGATGTACCACCTCTCCACCGGAGAGGGTGTGAGCCCCCGGACGAAGATCGATGCGGGAAGGACGTTTCTCGAGTATACGAAGCGCCCCGACACGCTGAAGGTCGAACACACCCATCAGCACAATGTGGCCCTCGAATTGAAGGGCAAGCTCGACGAGACACTGAAACTGGTATCGTCTCAGGGGCGGCTCGTCGCTCCGGACGGATCGGTCACCGATGCGGAGATAGTCCTTGAGTAAACTGCCGAAAATCCTCACTTCGCTTTCCGATCCGAGACTCTCCCCCACCCGGGGGGTTCCTCTCGAGGATGGAAGACTCTTCGACGAAGAGAAAAATATCACGAGATTCGACTACGCCCTTCCCTACAAGCCGGAAGCCGGCTCTCTTGAGTTTTTCTCCTTCGTGAACGTCGTGTTCGGCGAACAGCCCAACATCACGCCCAAAGTCCACTTCATGTTCATCGACCATATCATGACGAGGCATACGCTCCAGCAGGTACTGGCGCATCGTGGTCTCGGAAAGTCCGAACTGGTCTCGAACTTCCTTCCGCTCTATATCGCCTACAAGGGCGGGTTCCCCGGATTCGGAAGGGTGGAGAGCCTGGTGCTCTTCTCCGACACGATTTCCCAGGCGCAGGAGCATCTGCTCAACATGCGGCTGAACTACGAGAACAGCGAGACGCTCCAGTCGATGCTCGATCTGGTGGAGACCCGTACCGTCAAGCCGAAAGTGGACCAGCTGGTTTTCGACAATGCCGACGGCAAGCGCATCTTCGTCCAGGCCAAGGGTGCCGGCGAATCGATGCGGGGTACGAAGAAGGGGCAGGTCAGACCCCAGTTTCTGGTGTTCGACGACATCCTCAACGACAATATCCTGACTTCGGAGGTGGAGAGGAAAAAGCTCCACTCATGGTTCTTCTCGACGGTCTCCAACGCCGTGGACATCACGCATTTCCGGTATGTCATGATCAATACGCCGATGACGGAAGACGATATCGTGGGAAGGGCGAGGGTGAGCCCCTCCTGGCATACGCTGGAGCTTCCGGTGGCCATGGACATCAATGTGCCGAAAGACGAGATGATCGTCTCCTGGCCCGACCGGTTCACCCCGGAAAGGGTCATGCAGAAGTACAAGGAAGCCGAGTCCATGGGGGCGAAGGCGGAATTCTACCGGGAAATGATGCTCGAGATCACGAACAAGGAACTCCAGCTCTTCGATCTGAACAAGATCAGGGAATTCGACAGGGAAGACCTGAAAGAGGCTTTTCCGAATATGCTCTTCTTCACGGCGATCGACCTGGCGGCCAGCAGGAAGGAGTCGGCGGACTTCACGGCGATCATCACGATCGGGGTGGATGCCGACCAGAACTGGTTTCTGGTGCGGATCGACCATGGGCGATGGGATATGCACGAGACGATGGACGTTCTGTTCGAGAGGCATCTGAAGAAGTACAACCCCCTGCGTATCGGAGCGGAAAGGGCCTCCCATCAGCTGGTGTTCAACGACTTTCTGACGAGCCGGATGCTCAAGGAACAGGTGATAAAGGAGATATTCCCCCTGAAGTCCAACAGCCAGCTCGCCAAGGAGGTTCGCATCGCCACATTGGTTCCGAACGTGGAAATGGGTAAAATATGGGTGGAAAAGAGGAACACCTCCTCCAAGCGTGAGCTTCTCCATGAACTCGAGATGATGACCCGTGAAGCCTGTCTCGCAGCCCATGACGACCTCGCAGACTGTCTCGCTTCCTTCAACGAACCCGGATTCGTAGTCTACCCGGGAGGATGGAAGGGCACGGAGACCGGAGAACCGGACTTCGATTACGGCGACTATCAAGACAATTACATTTAAAGGATACGCATGACGTATGGAGAGTTCAAGAGCCAGGTTCTGGCCACGCTTCTCCCGGGTCATACGGTCGAGGACCTCGACGAGCAGGATGTCCGGATTCGCTCTGCGATTCACCGGGCTCTGATGCGGATCGCCAAGGAGACTCTTCCGCTACGGCTGAGGACGGAAGCGAACGACGTGTCGATTCTTCGGAAGATCGACGAAAGGACCAAGATCCGGGTTCCATACGAGATTTATGTCGAGGATGACGACATCGATATCGATTCGGCGCTGATAAAAGCCGTGGGATATCATGTGGCATCGGAATTCCAACCCCAGCGGAAAGGGCATTTAATTCAGCATTAAGAGCGCGAAATCGCCCAGAATAACAGCAGGCTCATCGAAACGGATCTCGATCTCTGTGACGATGTGAGCAGATGGGAGAAAAGATGGCTATAGATTGCCTTGCAGACGACTATCTGGCGTGCAAACGGGAATCGATCGACTGTTCGACGCAGGAGCTCCAGCAGGTCTTTCAGGAGCGGTATCCCTATCTTGTCGGAGAGACGATTACCGGGGAATGCCTGATCTGGGACGATACGTTTATTTCGTTGTGTCGGTATGCCATGTCCACGGACTGTATCGACGGGATGAGTGCCCAGGAAAAGGTTATCTGGAGAAACTTCGTGGCTTACGAGGACGAATACTCCACGAGCCCCGATGTCGAGATGTGTGAAGGACTGGCCGTCGGATGTACGGTTCCGGACGAGAACGGCAAATCCTACGCCGTCTGTCAGGACGGTTCGATTTCGACGGAAGAGTGTCTTCCCGCCGAGCCTGACGGAACATTGCCGAAGGATTTCGTCTATCACGATCTGGATCAGGTGTTTATGAAACTGGTGAACTGTGAAGAGTTCAATGAATGCGGATGTGAAGAGGTCGTTCCGCTGGATGTCGGAGACTGCGAACAGTGCGGTACCGATTATCCAACATGCAATCCGTAGGGGGTTCCAATGACGAAAAGAGAAAAGATTCTTGCCGCCATGCGGCGGGAGGGGGTTGGCGATCCGGAAGCGCATATCGCCAAGGAACCCCCGGAGACGAAATACGATATCGATCCACAGCTCTATCCCGTGGCGAATGAGATCAAATGGGGCGGATATGTCAAATTCGATTCCGCCGACGGGGGTTCCGTCAGAGCGAAGAAGCTGAACGCCATTTCCGGCCTGATCAAGGACAATGTCGGACCACGGGGCCCCAAGGGCGATACCGGTCCTCAAGGACCCCAGGGGCCACAAGGTCCCCAGGGACCGAAAGGTGATCCCGGTACCGGAGATATGGAGAAAGCCGTTTACGATACGGATGGCGATGGTATCGTAGACAACGCAGAACGCCTCCCGGGGTTCCTTCCTGCGGAG
>JAOZOG010000620.1 GCA_029933395.1 Sulfurovaceae bacterium
TGGTGCAGATGTACCTGGCCGGTGTATCGGTTAGGAGAGTCGAAGACATCACTGAGGCCCTCTGGGGCACGAGAGTGAGCCCGAGTACGGTCAGCGACCTGAACAAGAAGATATACGAGCGGATCGAGAAGTGGAGGACAAGATCCTTGAGGGGCAAGTATCCATACGTTTATCTCGACGGACTGTATCTGAAGCGCAGCTGGGGCGGCGAGGTGCAGAGCGTTGCAGTGCTTGTAGCCTTCGGAGTGGGCAGCGACGGCTTTCGCGAGATCCTGGGCGTTGTGGAGGGCGCCAAGGAGGATAAGGCGAGCTGGATGGCGTTTCTGAGGGGCCTGAAGCGAAGAGGGTTATCTGGAACGCAGCTTTTTATCAGCGACAGGTGTCTGGGCCTTGTGGAAGCGATCGAGGAGTGCTTTCCCGGAGCCAGGTGGCAGCGGTGCATCGTACACTACTACCGCAACGTTTTCTCGGTGGTTCCGAAGGGCAGGGTAAAGCAGGTAGCCGCTATGCTCAAAGCCATACACGCCCAGGAAGACGGCGCTGAGGCAAGGAAGAAAGCAAAGGCGGTTGTATCGAAGCTCAAGAGCATGAAGCTCAGAAAGGCTGCTGAGATGGTCTCAGAGTCTATCGAGGAGACGTTCACGTATTATCGCTTCCCCAGGGAACACTGGAGACGGATTCGCACCAACAACCCGATGGAGCGCATCATGCGTGAGATACGAAGGCGTACAAAGGTTGTCGGAGCGTTCCCTGACGGACAATCGGCTCTGATGCTTGTCTCAGCGCGCCTGAGGCACATTGCTGGAACGAAGTGGGGATATCGAAGGTATCTGGACATGACGCTGCTGAAGGAGGTGAAAGAGGAGCTTAGGGCAAGTTAAATGAAAAGATCAGATCGAACCGCCGCGGCTACCGGAAATGAAGAACTTTAAAAACAGAAAGTGCGAAAAATTCTGGACACTACCAACAGCAAACCATCTCTGGCGCAGGAAGGGTCGAAAATACACTGGAGCTGTCTGCAATTGTGGGTGTCGCCCGCGTTCGTTCTACGAGTTCGCCTTCAGTTCCCTGATGAACTCGAACACCTGTTTTCTCAG
>JAOZOG010000198.1:0-2027 GCA_029933395.1 Sulfurovaceae bacterium
ATATCCAGTCGCTTTGTTGCGACTGGTGCGTAGCTTGGCTCGGCCTGGCGTGGCTGGGCTTGACGAGACAAGGCTCGGCTCCCAGGTGGTTTTGAAGCCACCCATCCAGTGTCCCGTGAGACACTGGTGCGTGGCTTGGCGCGGCGCGACTGTGCGTGGCGTGGCGCGGCGTGGCAGGGCTGGGCGTTCGTCACTTGGACAACGAAAGTATGACATATGTATACTTAAAAAATAATAAAATAGGCATTTATTTTCATTTAAGTGATGGTAATGTATGATGAAGACCTACATTATAATATAAAGGGGTGAACATGGCAAAGCCGCGCACACGCAAAAACTATCTTCTCGGACCGGTTGAAATGTCGGAGTTCTGGGGACCGCCTGCGGGTTCTCTGCGCAAATGGAGCTACGTCGAAGACAATACGAACTGGCGCAAAGGTTTCTACAAGACCCTGCACGATCTCGTCGTCGCTGCGGTGGCACGCGGTTATTATTCGGCCGAAGAACTGCTCGAAGCGTTGAAAGACGGTGAACTGGAGCAAGGGGAGGGAAAATGACAAAACACCAGGAAAAGATCGCATTGAAAATCGTAAAGCGGTTGAAGAAAGGTAAAAAAGTCCTCCTCACAGGCGGAGGAGGTGTTGGTAAAAGTTTTGTAACGAAGTATATCAAAAATAAACTTGGTTGTAAATATAAAGTGATAGGTATTGCGCCTACCCACCAGGCGTGTGGGATATTGAGCCACAGTTGCGATATCAAAGCCGTCACCGTAGCCAAATTCTTCAAACGTAAACCAGACCGCGATTACATCACCGAAGCCAAAAAAGAAGTTTTTCTGTGGAAAGGTGGAAGTACGAGCGTGGGTAAAAAAACCGTTCTGATCGTCGATGAAGTCTCGATGATAGGCGCCGACGATATCGAATCTTTCATGGCTTTGAAAAGTCCCATACTGTTCGTAGGGGATATGGCACAACTGCCCCCCGTCAACGACAAGGCACATGACATGTGGCACCACATTCCCGTTTACGAACTCAAAAAGATGATGAGATCGTCGGGAGAACTTTCACGTTTTCAAAGCGAACTGCGGAAAAAAGGGTTCGATTCCAAAAAGATGGAATGGCGTAAGAACGCCGCTTTTCCCATTTACAAGGGCGCGACGGTCGTACGAACGGAAGAAGAATTTCTCGATCTTTTCAAAAGTACACACGGTACGAAAAAGATCATCACCTATACGAACAACGAAGCGTTACGTTTCGCACGGAAACTGGCCGACGGAGAGGAGATACGATTGTGGTATCCGTTGGTCGGAGAGAAACGCGGTATGATTTACGATACGGAACGATGGTGGCTCAAAGCGAGAGCGTTCGCTCCCAACATAAACCATTGGTTGGACGTGGCTGACGATCCAAAACTGGACAAGGCGGTAAAGTATCTGAAAAATGCGTTCGATAACAAAGTGCGAGTCACGAAAAGTAAAAACGAGATGCTTTTTTACTGCGGACACAGGAAACATTTCAACAACCTTTACAGCAAAGGTACGAACGGCATCATGCGCCTTCTCGTGAAATACCTGCAAAAGCGGGGGGAAGGAGAACTTGCCTCCGTGCTTTTGAAAAACGCATCTCTGCGCCACAGGAATGTAAAGGATGCAGGTGTCCCGAAGTCAATATGGGCACGTATGGACCGTTCCCACGAACTCTATCACATGTACAATCTGCAAGAGGAACGTTTCGAAGGCGAAGTCAACAGGATGAAACTTTTAAGTGTGCTTTTCCAAATCGCCGTGAAAGAGTATCCGTATCTGACCAGCCATCACAAGTTATGGTGGTTCTTTGAAAACGAGATCAGTACGAATATGGTAATAGCCATGCCGAAAGGTGTCGGAACGGCACACAGCAGCCAGGGTGAGAGCGTGGAGACGATATTTATCGACTGGGACGCGATGAAAGACGGCGAACCGGAATTGAAATATGTCGCTTTGACACGTGCTTCGAAACATCTCGTTTATCTTGTCAGAAAATGAAAAA
>JAOZOG010000198.1:2127-4285 GCA_029933395.1 Sulfurovaceae bacterium
AAATGAAAAAGTTTCGTTGTCAGTTATGGCGTGTCCCGAAAAACAAGAAGTTCCCGGAACCCTATTACGACGCTTTCGTGCCGTATCGCGAGCGTCCTTTCAAAATCGTCGACATCGAGGCAGACAGTTTCCGTGACCTGATATGGAGAATCATCAATCATCACAGATGGAACGACGGGAAGAGACTGCATCGTTTCAGCATCGCTTCCGGCGTATTGAAAAAGGAGATCGATGGTCGGAGTCTCGATGACGATGTATTGAAATTCGATTCGCGCGAACCATATATCGATTTTGCCCGACTCGACTTCGACGATCTGCGCCTGAAGAAAAAGATGCGAGGAAAAACCAATCCCCAGTGGGTATATGACAACATTATCGTACCGCGCATAGGACATGTCGAATGTTTCATTTATCCTTCGATTTCGCACTTTTCGGGGATCGAGGGGAAGGAGGACCGGTGGCACGTACTCGTTCCGCTGAAGGGTCGCGTACACGTCGTGAACGATATGTACAGGGAACGTGTCGTCAGTGTGTTCGGCAAACTCATCGATCCGATGCCTTTGGGTCTGGGTTCGCATTTCGTCGATCAGGTCGACAATATGCTTGCCGGTGCTTTTTTTAAAGGCGGCAAGTGGGACATACGGGCAGTGCGTGTACGGAAAAAACGTGTCAAAAAGAGTATCGAACGGTACGGCAAACCTTCAAATGACGGGGAGGTGAGTCGTGAGTACGGTCCGTTCGTCAAGGATGGCAAGCAGTACGACACGATCGCCGACGTGTATCTTGAATACGGCGCCTGTCGCTTTACCACACTGCGGCACTGGAACAAGGGCAAACGTAACGACTGGTCGGTGGATGGCGAGGGTCGATGGGCAAGCTGGGACGAAGGGATTTACGGTGTCCTGGAGTTCGAAACGGAAGTCGTGTCGGAAGCGGTGGAGATCGTTCGCGACGATCCGGAATATCGCGATTTCGGGGTTCTGGAAAAATCCATCTATTCTCTGGAGGATTTCTTCGAGGGCGGCGGGACGATGCGGTATCCGGTCGTTTGCGACTTCGATTTCGATTATCGCGGGAAACTGCCGGCCGATCGCAATGTGCTGATTATCGTACGCGACAGAAAACGCGGCGAAGAAATAGAGAGCCGATTCGATTATGAAGAAGCCCGTTTCTATCGCGGTGTGCGTGAAGGCAAACGGTGGCGGCATGAAATCACCGATGTCGGTTTGTATGGTGCGCGCTACGATTTTCAGGAAAAACGTATCGTCATTCTGACAGTTTCGAAGTTTCAAAGCATTGTGGAGCGCGGATTCGGAGCTTTGTTCGATCATATCGATTTTTGCATCAGCGAGATCGCGGTGCGGGAACTTTACACGCGTGATGTACGGATCGGCAGATACGACCTGTTTCAATTGGAATACTATTATGGCAGAAGCAACGCTTTGATCGATTCGCTTTTCGGGCTGATTGGCGATACGCAGCTCGCTTTGCCTAAAAAGTGGCCCCAGGTGGTGTGCGATGCGCTGGAATTCGACGAGAAGTGGCTGGAAGAAGAACGCGGTAAATGGCTGGATGAACAGAAGCGCGATCCGTGGCTGCTGGAAAAGTACGAGTATGATTCCGGCAATTATCCGGAGTTGCATACCAAAGCGAAAAGTGTCGGTGACATAGCCGGTTCATGGTTGGAACTGCGGAAGTGTGAGCATGTGGCGTGTATCGGCGGTGATGTGCTGGTAGGCCGTCTCGACGTACCTGTACCGGAACGGTTACGCATCCTGACGATCGATCCTTTTGCCGACTGCGGCGAGTGGTTGATGCCGCATCGTGTTCTGAACGCTCCGGGTACCGTGCGCATATCTGTTCTGAATTGGCGTGAGACGAAAGGCAAAAAATGGAAATCGAACGTCGCCGAGCTGGAGAGGAGGACACGTGCTGATCGCGTACTGATACCGAACAGACTGGCGGGTTACAAATGGGCTGAGGATTATGTCGGTTTCAGGACGACAGAGCGTCACGTGCATGTGAAGAGACAGGTGTTCACCGACGAGCCGCGGGCCGTCCCGAACGAAGGTTCGTGCGATATGTTTGTATACGGTGTGGAGCGTTTCAGTATGGAAAAGTGGATGATTCGTGCGTTGTTCAATGCGGATTTGTCGAG
>JAOZOG010000621.1 GCA_029933395.1 Sulfurovaceae bacterium
CTTCTCCCCCCAGTCTGAAAGCCATGTCACTCTCCCGGAGATTGGCGATGATGATGTGCGCGAATCTTTGCAGAACTTCATCTCCTGTGTCGTGACCATAGGTGTCGTTGATCTTCTTGAAAAAATCGATGTCCAGGTAGAGAAAGGCGACGGGATAGTTGTGGCGTTTGGCTTTTGCGAGTTCGGATGTGCCCACTTCATCGAGATAGTGACGATTGTAGAGACCTGTCAGTTTGTCGGTGATTGCCATGGCGTATGCCATCGTTTTCTCTTTTTCGAGCAGATAGACTTCCGTTTCTCTTTTTGTGATGATATCGATGGCAATTTCGAATTTTTTCAGCATTTCCATCATCTCTTCGGATTGAGGAAACGATCTGTCCAGTGAGAATATCCCGATGCCGATGACATTCTTTTCCATGTCGTGGACAGGAAATGTATAGAGAGTTTTCGGTGTGTCAAATGTGATGCACCGAATTGATTCGCTTCCGACGAACATTCGCTCATTCTTGAAGAAGATATTATGGAATTTCTCCAGGATCTCCCGCTTATTCCGGTTGCAGGGTCGCACTTTTTCCGTTTTTGAATCGAGCTTGATGAAGTATTCATTTTTGATGAGTGCAAGGCAGAATATTCTGTCGATAGGAAAAGCCTTTTGCATCGACGAGAGGATCCGTTTCGTATCGGCATGAAAACTATCAAAAAAGGCTGCGGTTTCGAAAACTTCCGGCAGAATTGCATTGACTTTGGACATGAGCTCTATCTGCTTGGTCCCCCCAAATTCTAGGTAGAGACCACATTTGAGTTTTCGCAGTTTCTGAATGATCGGTGCGATCAACTCTTTTTTTATGATCGATCCATGCTGGGGGGCAATGAGGTTGATCGGTTTGCACTTTTCGATATTGTCCAGGCCGTGATTGACGATTTCGGTAGCAGGCATATAGTGGGTATGGAAAGGTTCCATCTGTCTGAAATAGGAGTCTGCGTCTTTGGCATAGAGTGAGAATGTTTCGGTCATGCCTCCGAAAATGTCGCTGGAAAAGAGAGTTCCTGTCAAGGAGTCGTAAGTGCAGAAAGCACCGGGAAAATGCATATAAG
>JAOZOG010000622.1 GCA_029933395.1 Sulfurovaceae bacterium
CGAGGAGTTTGAGAAAAAGGATGCGGTTGAGCCATGTGATGACCAGTTCCAGAGCCACATTGAAAAGGCGTTCATCCTTCGTCTCTCCATAGATGTGCGGATGCGCGAGGTTTTCGAGCCTCCGTTCCGTCTCGAGTTTGAGAATGGCCATTTCCAGAAAGGTACCCTGTCTCTTTTCCGACTGCCTTCGCAGGATTTTCTTCCCTTCCACTTTGGCCTCTTCGAGACCGAGAATATAGAGAAGTTCGTCGTAGAAGCTTCGGTTTAGCGTGTTGGCGTCGTTTTGAAGAGGCAATTTAAGAAGATGCTCGGGAGAGAAAAATTTGCATAGAGCGACGCTCTGAGCTGTAGTCAGGCTATCACAGAGTTTTGCATAGGCGAAGACGATGCCATCGAGAAGTTTTTGGTCGCCCAGAATTGTAAGAATCAGTTCGTAAAGTTCGTTTCTCGATGTTTTGAAGAGTCTCTTTTCATGAAACTCTTCGAAAATTTTGCGTATATCGCGCACCGAAACGATCCGGTCGATGGCAGCGGCATCGAAAACATACCATTCGGTTCCATCGGTAACGACAAGATGTTTAATCGCATAGTTTTTGTGCAGATAGACCTCCTCCCAATAGTAGGAGAGAAGCTGCGCGAACGATTTTTTCAGCAGATTGATCCGCGTAACCATTTCCGTACGGTTTCCGGGACGCTTGACCTCGATGATCACCTCGATCGGTTTTTTTCCTTTGGAATCACCGTATATGGCTGCATCTATGCGATCTTTCGTGTTGATGTAATAGTATTCTCCAAATCCCGCTTCTTTGAGGAACGTGATGATATCGTTTTTGTTGAATTCTTCGGATTCTCCCCTGTCCAGACGCCGGCAGAGCCTCCGCCTGGCTTCCTCGAATTTGGCAAAATGGTCCTCGGGAATTTTGATACGATTGTGAAGATTGCGAAGGGCTTGACGGGGCGTCAGAATTTTGTAGCTCACCTCTTTCCTTTTTGAAGTGTTTTCCAATGTCGCATGATGGCCAGAACCTCCTCGTCGCTCACGTCGTACCAGTTTTCGTAGGCTTCGGCCACGGCTCTGAACCAGGGCGGAGTGG
>JAOZOG010000623.1 GCA_029933395.1 Sulfurovaceae bacterium
TCATAAAACAATGCCTTCAAATCCGCTGATACCAAATAGAAAAGATTCAAAGAAACTGGCAATGAAAGTGAAAACAAGTATAAAATAAATCGGTTTATATAACGGATGTGTAAATAATAGTTTGAACACATAATAAAATAACAGTATTTCCACGAAAATTCCCAAAGGAATGCCTAGTTGTATAAAAAGTGCAAGATGAGAATTGTGAGGATTTGGAACTAGTACATATTTAAGTTGCTCTGGAATCACTTTTGGAGTAATAAAAGTATATTTGTCCAAACCCCATCCGTAATAGGGTGAAAGCATGACAGTTTTAAACCCGTAAATGTTCGTTAGTTCCCTCCCGCTCAGAACGTCGTCTCCCCCTGTAACCCTGCTTAGACCCGTCATAAAACCGAATTTCGCGGCGATCACATTGACGATAAGGGCCAAAATTACGAAAAAAGTAACGAGAAGGATATTCTTCCAGCTTGTGTCCCGTAGGATCAAAGCGATGCCGACACCCAACAGAGCGGCTCTCGATCCGCTGACGAAAACCATTGCTAAAAGAAACATGAGGATTAATAATGTTTTCCAGTTGAAGTTTTTTGTCAGGACAAAAATGCCAAAGGCGATGGAGGCGATATATCCGAGTGTGTTGGGGTTGTTCAAAATTCCCTGGTATCTTCCACCAAGATTAGGATGAACGAGAAGTCCAAGAATAAGGATGACCAAGAACAGTATGCCAAGAAAATACGGCAGCCACTCTTTGTAAAAATCATAGTAATAGTACACGCATATCGCGATCGTTGCAAAAGTGACACCTTTGAGAACGACATAGGCAATGCCGTTGAAAGAGTGGTCGAAAAGGAGCATGTGGAATAGGTAGACGAGCCATAGTATGAGCAACAGGCGGAAAGCCGGGTGCAGGAAGATGGCCGGCCGTGTGATGATATGCAAAAAAATGAAGATGGCGCTTACGAAAAAGAACCCGTAAAAGGCCATCTGTGCCAGACTCATGGGTATGAAGGGAGCGCGAAGCTGCACCACTACGGCCAGGAAAAGAAACAGGAAAAGTGCGTATTTTCTGAAATATTCGATCAGCATACGGCACT
>JAOZOG010000624.1 GCA_029933395.1 Sulfurovaceae bacterium
CGATCTTGCGTGTCTCTTACGACGCTTTCGATCGAAATGTCGATAAAGATCTTTTTCCAGCTGTATAAAATGAGTGTCTGCCAGAATCGTCCGATCCTGCCGTTGCCGTCTATGAAAGGATGGATGAACTCGAACTCATAGTGAAATACCGAGCTTTTGATGAGCGGATGGATATCGCTTCGGAGCCACTCGAAGAGATTTTCCATCAATGCGGGCACCTGTCTGGCAGGAGGCGCGATATGGAGGAGCTCTCGATCGTTGCCCACACCCACATCCGCATCGCGAAAAGTTCCGGCAGATTTGAGGAGATCGCGCATCAAGATTTGGTGCGCATGCAGGAGGTCTTTCACGCTTGTATAGTCGAATTGGTCTATATGGTCATACAGAGCGAACGCTCCTTGGACCTCGGCGATCTCTTTGGGGTTCGCCAGCACTCTTTTGCCTTCGAGTATCGCTGTGACTTTTTCTTCGGAGAGCGTGTTGCCTTCGATCTGCAAAGTTGCGGCGATCGTTTTGATCTGATTGATTTTTCTCAGTTTCAGGTCGATCTGAAACTCCACCATTTCGAGCTTGGTGACGATTTCGGTGATCTCGCTTACCAAACTCACTATCTTTGGCGTGATGGTAAAAGGGGGGCTATACGAATCCATCACTTCAACCTCTCCAACATCTCCAAACTCCCTATATCCATCCGACTAAACGCGAACCACTTCTTGCCCAGATCCTTCAAACTCGCCCCGATGTGGTATACATCTGTCCCACTAATGATCATAAACCTGTCATGCGCCTTTTTGAAGAGCTTGAGGATGATAGGCCGATACTGGGCGTTGTACCTTTTCAGGTCAAGTTTGAGATGTCTGGAAATATTCCCTGTGTAGATAGTAACATCGACACCCTGATTTTTGCCAAAAAGTGTCAGAACATTTTCGTCGATGTAGTTGTCGATGAGAACGATGGAGCGCTTGGCACTTTTGACGAACCCGGCGAGGAACTCGTAGGCATCGAAAATCTGACCGTCGAAAAAGATGCCTTGTTTGGGTTCGAGCGATCTGTCTTCCAAAGCCCTGAAAAGAATGTCAAAATTCTCGT
>JAOZOG010000625.1 GCA_029933395.1 Sulfurovaceae bacterium
ACTGGTGAAATATCCTGATGATGGGATGACTATGCTTCTGGCCCGAGAATTGATCAATGCGGGTCAGACATATGCTTCCTATGAAGAGTGCGATGAAGAGGCGTCGGCAGATTTTCTGGTGGATTTCGATCTTCCTGTCGAGCCACAGAAAGATTCCAGACTCTTCATCAATCAGGATACAAAGTTTTTCATCTCCGGTGAAAGAGTCGTTTATCCGGCTGTGGTGGAGACACAGAGGAGTGTCGTCGCTGTTGCCCACGGTCTTGCCGCCGTCCCTATGGAGGGTGCCGTCGTAATCGACGCGATGGATCGTTTCGATAGTATCGAGACCGACAGGGTCAATGTGCTGGAGGGCGAAACATTTGAAAGCGGCCACTCCGGTGAAAGACGTTTTGAGCAGTGGAAAGGTTCGATGCTTTCGGTCCTTGCCGAACATCGTGTTTTGGGCGAAAAAGCAATCGGTGTACATTTCGATACTTCTCTCTATTTTCTCTACTATAATGGCAGAGAGGTGATCAATGTCGTTCCCCCCAATCCGTTCGAGGCTGATCATATTTTCGAACAGGTCAGCAAGTTGCGCGAAGGCTCGGACAGATTGGTTGCAAACTACAGGAGAGCCTATCCGGAGATTGCCGAGAGACTCGAAAATCTCAGCGGAGATGTCGATCTCTTTGCGGTGACGGCGATCATGCTGGGACTGGAAGATGAGAGCTTTGAGGGTATCTCTGCCAAAGCCCTCAGCTTTCTTGGCAAGGGAGGCATTCAGATCGATACCCGTGTCAACGACAACCGTTTCGACAACTACGCTTTTCTGGCCAGTATTATGAGTTATCAGCTCGGGACGGTAGAGAGTGCGCTGATGTGCTATAGTATCTACGAGTCGTTCGGTGATTATATCTCGGAGATTGTTTCACAGCTCATCGAAAAGACAGAAGCGAAAAATGTCACTTTGACAGGAGAGACACTTGCCAATCAGGCACTTTATGCCAGAATACAGAGACATATGGGGAGAAGGAATCTGCTTTTTCCAAAAAACTATCCCATAGGCAGGGAGTGTGCGGTACATGGGGCGATCTATCTTTGAATG
>JAOZOG010000199.1:0-1215 GCA_029933395.1 Sulfurovaceae bacterium
GAAAGAGAGATACCCTCTGTTGAGCAGTTCAGTATCGATGAGTTTTTCGGTGATGTTACGGGGTGGATCAAGGATGAGGAGGTCGTAGCGTTTGCCTCCAGACTCAAGGCACAGATACTCGATGAGCTTAAACTGCCCATCTCCATCGGAATCGCCAAAACCAAATGGATCGCAAAACTCGCAACCAACGAAGCCAAACCAAACGGCATCAGACTGATCACTCCCGACAAGGTGGATGAGTTCATAAAGGAGATGCCGATCAAGGCATTCCCCGGTATAGGAAAAGGGTATCAGGAGAAGCTCTCGCAAAGAGGTATCCAAACCCTGGGAGATATCAAAGCCAAAAAAGAGCTTTTCTACTCCTGGGGCAAACCCGGTAGACAACTCTACGACCGGGTCTGCGGCATAGATAACGAGCCGATCACACTGGCCCACTCCAGAAAATCCATAGGGCTTGGCAGGACATTCGATCCAGAGATGGATCGCGATGAGATCAAAAGACGCATCGCGATCCTCTGCAGGCACCTCTCGTTTCTAGCCCACAAAGGCGGTCACAACCCGATGACTTTTGCACTCAAAATCCGATATCAATATGGTGCCAAATCCAAAGACTTTGTCAATACCAACAGACTCTTCAGCGAACAGCATCTGAAAGATGAGATGGTCAAGATGTTCGATGCTATCGATGTTCACCCCTCACACCCTGTCACCCAGATCAATATCACCCTCTCCAATTTTGGAGCGAACAAAACAGTCACGATGGACCTGCTGAATTATGAAGAGGACAGGAAGCAGTCAAGGCTTACCGAGTCGATGCAGAAATTGAGGGAGAAGTTCGGGGTGGATATCATCAAGAGTGGCGGGGAGTTGTGATGGAAAATCAGGAGGCTTTTACAAAATGTTTTACAGTGAGGGTGTAGTAGTGCGCACTACTACACCCTTCTTGCATATACCAGACTGCTCCAAATGCACATTATCACCACCCTAACAAACATAACAAAAAGACACAAACAGCCTGTCCACACATAAATATCTGCTATGATACGCCGTATGATTATCTATCCAGGAGAATAGTGTATTGGCAAAAAACATTCCTATCCCGCTGACCAGAGAAGATATCCGTCGGAATTTCGACAGCGGTGCATACAGACGGGGCTTCAACTATTTCTCGCGAAACTATGTACTCGCCTATGAAACCGAAAAGCTGGGAGATCG
>JAOZOG010000199.1:1315-4253 GCA_029933395.1 Sulfurovaceae bacterium
AAAAGAACAACAAAGCGAACAGTTCCTCATCTACCGTCTCTTCGAGACACCCCATACGCCAATCACTTTTTATAAAGTCAAATGGCTCAAGAGCGGACGACTCTCCAAAGGAGTCAAGATATCGATAGACAACCTTCTCTACCGATACGGCTACGACAGTTTTACAACCAACTATTTGACCCGGCAGGACGATGAGCTGCTCACCGATCTTGCAAAACTGAAGACCCACTCCTATGGCAGTGTGGAATTCAGCGGAGAGTTTGGTGCCATTGTCCTGAGAAAACTGGTGCAGAGTGGCCGCTGCTATTACCGTGACAGTGGTGAAGCGCTGAGCTGGCAGGAGGAGGCGAAACCGCTGCAATTTAGCTGGGAGGAGGATACACAGAGTGCCAAACTCGT
This sequence comes from Sulfurovaceae bacterium, assembly GCA_029933395.1. Lineage (GTDB taxonomy): Bacteria > Campylobacterota > Campylobacteria > Campylobacterales > Sulfurovaceae > SZUA-451. The sequence continues at coordinate 1,715 of JAOZOG010000199.1, forward strand.
TCACAACCTCGATCCCGAAGCTTTCGTACTCGCCTCGACAAAGCCCCCACTCTGTATCGATGCGAAACAAAACAGTCTCTATCCGCTCGATACCACCTTCGAGGGCAAGACACTCGCACTGATGCTCGAGGCACCTCCCCTCCCCAAAGAACAGATGCTGGAAGTGGCGAACGAACTTATCCAGCAGCATCCACAAATCGATTTCCCCATCCCCGTCTCTCTCGACCTCGATACCATCGAAGGAAAACCCACACCCCATCTGCTGCTCTTCTCCAAACGATTCGGCGAGCAGACCATTCATCTGATGGAGCTCTCCTTCGTTTACGGCGGCTACAGATTGATGAGCCACGCCGAGAGTGACAGAACGGTATTGCGCAAAGGGGATCGACTGCTGAAGTTCATCAGGGATCGCGATACCGAAAAGATCCTCCAGGAGACTATCGAAGCACTCGGCTTTACCTTCGATCCTGTCACCCACGCCTATCTGAGTTATGCCGATCCTTCGATGCAGGCTGCCATAGAGCGATGGAGGCTTTTTCTCGAAGAAGAGATTCCCAGACTCGAAGAGGCGGGATGGGAGATAGAGATTGACGGGAACTTTTCGTACCGATTCGACTCCCCTGATGCCTTTCTTGTCGACACGGAGGCTTCGAGTGATACACACGGCTGGTTCGAACTCTCTTTCGATGTAGAGATGGGCGGCAGGCGCATCCCTCTGCTGCCGATCATCACAACACTCCTCGAAGAGTTCGACAGTATCGAAGCTCTCCCGGAGAAACTCAATCTCCAGATCGAAGAGGGGCAGTTCATCCATATCCGCTCCAAAGAGATCGAACCGATGCTCAAGACGCTCTTCGAACTCTTCGATCGCCAAAAAGGGGACAAGCTGCTCGTCGCCCCCTATGATGCCCATCTCCTTGACTTCGATGAAATGGAACAGCTCCAGTGGAAAGGCGACAAGGAGCTTCGCACACTTGCCAAAAAGCTCAAAGATTTTTCCGGCATCACCGAAGCACCACCCTCCCCTGCACTGCAGGCAACCCTGCGACCCTATCAGCAGTTTGGTCTGGACTGGCTGGGATTTTTGCACGAGTATGGTTTCGGCGGTATTCTGGCGGACGATATGGGACTGGGAAAGACGATACAGACCCTCGCACATCTGCAGCGACTCAAAGCACTTGGAGAGCTTGATAAACCCTCGCTGATCGTGATGCCCACTTCACTGATCGGAAACTGGAAGAGTGAGATCGAAAAGTTCACGCCCGATCTGAGCTATTTGACACTTTACGGGCTCGACCGGGCAAAATACTTCGAGCGTATCGGTGACTACGATATCATCCTGACCACCTATCAGCTGGCCCAGCGTGATGCCGAAAAGTACCAAAAGGTTGAATTCGACTATCTGATACTCGATGAAGCACAAAAGATCAAGAACCCCAAAACCAAAATGGCAACAGCCGTCAAATCACTCAAGGCAGACAACCGCCTGGCACTCAGCGGTACACCCATCGAAAACCATCTCGGGGAACTCTGGTCGATCTTCGATTTTTTGATGCCGGGCTTCCTGGGGAATCTCTCCTACTTCAAGCGCTTCTATCAAAACCCCATAGAGAAGGAAAACGATAGTATCAAAAGCGGGTTTCTCCAACGTAAGATATCGCCCTTCATCCTGCGTCGGAACAAAGAGGAGGTCGCTACCGAACTGCCGCCCAAGACAGAGATCATCAAAAAAGCGATCCTGGGACCCAAACAGGCTGCACTCTATGAGAGCGTGCGCGTCACGATGGAGAAGCAGGTCAGAGAGGCTATCAGCAAAAAGGGACTTTCACGCAGTCACCTGACGATTCTCGACGCACTGCTCAAACTGCGCCAGGTCTGTTGTCATCCCCGGCTGCTCAAAATTCAGAGTGCCAGCAAAGTCAAAGAATCCGCCAAGCTCGACCTCTTCCTCGAACTCATCGACGAACTGCACGCCGAAGGCAAGAAGACGCTGGTCTTTTCACAGTTCACCTCGATGCTCGCCATCCTCGAAGAGGAGATCAAGAAACGAAATATCTCCTACACCAAGCTGACCGGTGCGACCCGCAAGCGGGACGAAGCGATCGCCAGATTCACCGAAGGCGAAGCGGAGATCTTTCTGATCAGCCTCAAAGCAGGCGGCGTAGGACTCAATCTCGTGCAGGCTGATACGGTAATCCACTACGACCCCTGGTGGAATCCCGCCGTAGAGAACCAGGCCACCGACAGAGCCTACCGTATCGGACAGGACAAGCCAGTATTCGTCTACAAGCTGATCGTTGCCGACAGCATCGAAGAGCAGATACTCAAACTGCAGGAGAAGAAGCACGCCCTGCAGCAGAGTGTTTACAGCGCAGCACAGGACAAAGAAGAGAAGCTCGATGCAGGGGAGTTGCTTTCATTGCTGGAGCTTTGAAGAAAAAGGACAGCGTGCTATTGATACCAGTAGAGATGTTATGTGTTCCACTCATTTGTTTGCCCTATTCTCTTCCATACGCTACTCTTGTACCTGTAAAAAGTT
>JAOZOG010000040.1 GCA_029933395.1 Sulfurovaceae bacterium
ATAAAACTGACAGAGAGATAGATCGTATGGTGTATGATTTGTATGGATTGAGCGAGGAGGAGATTGCGGTAGTGGAAGAGGGGAAGTGAAAAAACTCTACATCGTCGCCGGAGCCAACGGTAGCGGCAAAACGACTTTTGCCAAATCGTTTGCACAGATACACGACTTGCACTTCATCAATGCCGATGAGATCGCCAAATCTCTTGATCCCGACAATATCACGAAACATCAGGTCAAAGCAGGGCGGATATTTTTCGCGGAGTTGAACAAGCGGATTGGTGAAAGCAGATCGTTCGTCATCGAGACAACACTTTCAGGTAAATATCTGGTAAAATATATCGATAAGGCAAAACAAAACGGCTTCGAAGTTGAAATGATCTATCTGTTTCTAGAGGGGCCCGAGATCAATATCGGCCGTGTGATGCACAGGGTTTTGAATGGTGGGCATCACGTTCCGGAAGATGATATAATAAGAAGATTTTACAGAAGCAAAGAGATGTTTCTGGATGTCTATAGAGATATCGTTGATCATTGGATTATGTATTATAATTCCGATGAGATTAGTGAAAAAATTGCTACTGATGAGATGATTTATGATAGCAAAAAATGGCAAGAGTTCAAGGAGGATATGGCATGACAAAACGAGCAGAAATTACAGATGACATCATACAAGTCATTGCCAATAATGCAGTTCGAGAAGCACAGGAAAAGAGTCTCGAAAACGGTATCCCCAATGTCTACAGCAAAAATGGCATCATCTACTACCAGCTTCCCGACGGAACGATCACGATGGAGAATCCTTTTGAAAAAGGGGAGCTTAAAAAACGGTTGGATGCGCTGATCAGCGAGTGATGCCTCGCTCAATTCTATAGATTAAGAAAAAGGACCACGATGCATACTATCAATCGAAGAGACTTCATCAAACTTTCACTCGCTCTGCCGCTACTGGGGACTCTGGCATCCTGTAGCATTCCGGGCAGGAAAGAGGAGTGTCTCACCTGGACCTCTATCAATGTCTGCAGTGAAACCAGACAAGGGGATTCGCATTTGATCTCCAAGCATGGTAAACATTACCTGATAGACGGAGGCCATCCTGAAGTGACAGAGTCGCACTTTCTCCCCTTTCTCAGGAAAAAGAAGATCACCCATCTGGATGCCGTGATGATCAACCATCCCCACAGTGACCATTATGGTGGTATCAAAGCACTCTTTGAAAACGGCATCAAAGTCGACCAACTCTATATGAATATGCCTACCAGGCAACAGATGAAAGCGGAGTGGTATGGTGGAAAATATGAAGATTTGCTCGAGATTCGTAAAATGGCCAAAAAGGCAGGTACTCCGATATCACCCATCAAGAAGGGAGATATCTTTCGCTTCGATGAGCAAAGCTGGATGGAGGTACTCTATATCTATGACGGCTTCCATACGCCGGTCGGCCATACGGATATCAATGATATGTCCGCCATCACTCTGATCAGAGATGGGGGAAACCGTTTTCTATTGACAGGCGATTTGAACAAGAAGCTGGGTGGATGGTTGGCAGAACATGGAGAAAATCTCAAAGCAGATGTGGTCAAAATGCCACATCATGGTACGGAAGATCTTGCTCCCGACAGCTTTTTCGAAATGGTCGCTCCCAAAGATATCATCGTCACTGCCCCTAAAAAACTCTGGTGCTCCAAACGCTCTAAACGCGTCAGGGATCTCGCCGCGAAGCATCATTTTGGTGTCTACGTCAACGGCATTCAGGGGGATATCACTGTCACTTCCTATGGCGAAGATTACACGATCTCGACGGAAAAGAAGGGAGAGACACGATGCGCGAAAGATACAAACAAACAGGTCGCTCAGCAGTGAAAAAGCGGATCAGATGTGTGTTCCCAGACTTGGAGCTTCGAAGCAAAGAAAATGCAGGAAAGAAAACGGTACCGAAGTCCCTACTCCCTGTGAAAGAATAATTTGTTTCTGTCTCCATACATAAACGAGCAGAAATTACAGATAACACTATGCAGATACTCCCTCCTATCAGGCATAAATATACCTATTCTTCCCCGCCTTTTTGGCTTCATACATCGCATTGTCGGCAGCATTCATCAGTGACTCTACTGTCGTTCCTGATGCGGGACACCAGGCCACACCGACGCTGAGAGTGATATCGACAGCATACCCTTCAAGATTGGTAATGGATGCTACGGAGGCCAATATCTCATCCAGGCGATGCTCGAGTTTGTCGCGTGATGCAACGCGGTTGAAGATAAGCAGAAACTCATCGCCTCCAATGCGCAGCAGAGCATCTTCGGAGTGGGTAAACGACCTGAGCCTGTCGGCAATCTCCTTGAGGAGTGTGTCGCCGATATGATGCCCCAGTGTATCGTTGATCGCTTTGAAGCCATCCAGATCGATGAAGCAGACGGCGCTCTTCTCTCCATATTCGTGTGCAAGATAGACGGTGTGGTGTATCTCTTCGCGCAGCAGGTGGCGGTTTGGGAGGCCGGTGAGATAGTCGTAGTGCGCCATCGCTTTGAGTTTCTGTATCGCATCCTCTTTCTCCCTGAAGAGTGTTCCGATAAGCAGCACGAGCGTGATGTGGCTGAGCATAAAGAAGTTGAGATCGATGATGTTGTCGATCTGCGAAGTGGTTCCGTAGAAGGTGCCCAGGTGTAAATGGGTGAAGTAGAGACTGACGCTTGTCAGTACGACGGATGCCACAGATGCATAGGAGAGATTGACCATAGCGAGATAGATCGTGATGGGCAGCGTGACAGTCAGCAGGATCGAGACATTGTCTACCTGCAGTGTGACCTGAAGCAGATAGTTGAACACAATAAAGAAGAGGACGATCAGGGCGAAATGATAGTTTTTGCGAGGCTGTCTGTCATAGTAAAGCACAAGCAGCATCGGCGCAAAGAGCAGTTGGCCCATGATATTGCCAAACCACCAAAAGAAGAGATCCTGCAAGAAGGAGTCACTGCTCAAGTTACCCAGAAAGAGGAGGATGGTATTGCCCAGGATGGCACTGAAGGGTTGCAGAACCAGGAGGATCATAGCCAACAGGCCGATAACGTCCTTGAGAGTCTTGAGATGTCGATCCAGATCGAAATAGTTGAAAAGGCGGATAGCGATATAGGCTTCTGCGGTATTGACTGCCGAGATGCCGAGTGATGCCGCAAAGGGGATCTGCGAATCAAGTGCAAGAATGAGTTGACCCAGAAATATACCGGGCAGTATCTTGTGTCCATAAATCAATGCCGCCGCCAGTGCGAAGCCCTCGGGAGCGAACGCTGCAAGTGTGACGATGGAATCCTGCTGAAAAAAAACGAAACTGATCTTGCCACTTATATAATAGATTAGTGCCATCAGGATGACTTTGAAGCGATCGCTTCTGATGAGTGTATTCATAAGTGGATTTTCCGATTCTGGATATTGGCGTACTAAATTAAATTTTAACTGTTTGGCTCTTTTGTCAGCCTTAATGCTGTGGATTGATCGTGTGATTGATGAAGAAAGCTGCGTAGATGTGTAAGAAAGTGGCACATATGTATAGGAATATGATATAATTTTGCATAATGACGAATAGGATAATTTCAAAACAAAATCAACTCCAGTCAATCCTCGATCGTGAGGTAGAGAGACGGAATATGGAGGGTGAACTCTCCTATGAAAAACCTGATCCTCTGCTGGTAGCGTCACGATACCGGGATGAATCGATCGCTCTGATCTGTGCGCTCTTTAGTTACGGCAATGCCAGACAGATCGTCAAATTCCTCGATTCGCTCGATTTCTCCCTGCTGGAGTGCAGTGAAGACAAGATCATAAAAAGTTTGAAGCAGCACTATTACCGTTTTCAGAAAAGTGATGACGTGTCGGCACTCTTTATTGCGTTGAAGCGGCTGAGAGAGCAGGAGAGTCTGGAAGAGATCTTCTATGAAGGGTATCGGATCGAAGAGAGTGTCCTGGATGGGCTGTGGCGGTTGATCGAAAGAATCTCCGGGGTATATTTGCGTAAGACACAGGGGTATCGCTTCTTGATCGGGAGTGTTCCCAAAAGCATTGCCTCCGCCGGTACCTACAAACGCTATATGATGTTTCTGCGCTGGATGGTTCGCCATGATCAGCTGGATATGGGATTGTGGAGAAAAATAGAGAAGCGTCACCTGATCATGCCGCTGGATACCCATACTTTTCAAGTGTCACGCAGACTGGGGCTTATCGAGAGGAAGAGTTGCGATATGAAGGCAGCACTCGAGCTGACGGATCGACTCCGCCGTTTCGCTCCGGATGATCCGGTGAAGTATGATTTTGCCCTCTATCGTTTGGGGCAGGAGAAACTGCGTTGAGACTCCTGCTGAATTGTTCTATCTCCACTCCCACCGGCGAAGTTGCTGGTGGCATTTGAAGCACTCGTTGATAATTTTGGTGTATCCGGTCGTAACCCTCTCGTAATCTTTTTTGGAGAGAATGTCGCTCCGAATCTCTCGGGTGTAGCTTTCGATATTCGCTTCACTCAATTTTGCCATACTCAGAGCAAACTTTGGATTTTCCGGCATGTATTTTTGCAGGGCCTCTCCATGACGCGTCAGAAAACCCTCTTCTGTCCGTTTGAGCATACGGATGCCTGCCAATACCTCCTCTTTTTTGTTGTACAAAATACCCTGCTGAACACGCATCAGCCCTTCGGAAAGCGTTATCATTGTATTCTGTAGTGCTTTATCGGGTGTCTTCACCGTTTGTGTCTCTCCTGCAAACAGTAGCGGAGTGATCATACACAGTGTTAAAATTAACTTTTTCATCATAGCTCCTTTCTTTATGAACTGAGTAGATTGTAGCAGTTAAAATATTCAATATTAATAATATATAAATATTAGAAAAACAAATAAAGAAGAGCCTAAAGAGGATGTATTATCCTCTAAAGGATGAAAAAAGCAGAAAATCAGGTTAAATACCTGTGCGATAAACTTATTTTCTAATGAAAAACCCTTACCATAGCAGATAAGTATAATTCAGTTTGACGACACCGTAATTATCAAAGTCTCCAACATTGCCAATTTCGGGATCGGCAGTGTTGGGGCCATCTACAGAGCTTCCCAGAAGATCGATTCTGAATTCTGCCTGGTCTGCCAACCTGTATCTTGCTGTCAGATAAATCGTATCGGCAGAGGCATCATCTGCAAATGTTTCTCTCCTGTATCCACCGCTATAGGTGAATTCCATACTTGGTTGATAAGTTAACTCGGCATCAAATTCTTCACCGATTCCCCCGTGTGCATGGCCTATGATAAAGCCGTCGTTGGTGTATCCTTCTTTGTAGAGGTGATGTCTGTACCATACATCGGTCTCGTCCATTTTCATATATTCGAGATTCAGGTTCAATCCTTTCGTGCTGGCAAGGTCGACCAGATCCATACCTGCTATATAGCTCCACTTTGACGGCCAGTTGCTCGCTTCGTCTTCCCCTGCCGCTTCGCCATAGAGATCGAAAGGCTGCACATCATTGGGAACAGAAATTTTGGCTGTAAAACCACCCTTCTGGTCGCCAGGCTGATCCAAATCGTTTTCTACACCGCCAAAAGGAAAGATGACATCCATGATGGTCGAAAAGTCTTCAGGCCTGTCGGCACCTCCAAAAATCGCTGTCCTGTAGGCTGACATCTGGAAGTATGGAGAAAAAGCCATCGAGAGCTGCATACCGAACATTTTTGGATAACCGGACCCGATAGAGCCATCCGGGTTGACGATGCCATCCTGCTCTGCCATTCTGCCGAAGAAGATGTCATAATCGAAAGAGAAGCTGCCGCTGCTTATCGCTTTGTCGTTGGAGACACGAATCATATCGATCGGTTTTGCATTATTTGAGAGAAGCAGGGTGCCATGTTTTCCCGTCCCCCACCACAATGATTGGCGCCCCAGAGTCCAGTTCATATTGTAAAAAGTGTACTGCAGATACGTATCTTTCATAAAGAAATCATCGTTTTCATCCAAATTGACCACTTCGATGAATTCGTTATCTTCTCTGTCGCCAATCGTGTTTCTGAATGTAGGGGTCGCGACAACACTGAATCCACCTTCTGATAGATATTGCAACCTGGTACTTATCTCAAAACCGGCTCTCTCTTTTTGGAGAGATAACCCCTCATTGTATCTGACACGCGCATCCTCGGTGGCATAATAAAAGTTGAGAGACGTATCCAGCACACCGGAAGTTTCATATCTCTTTATCTCAAGCATAAGTTCAGCTACTTTGTCAGCCCAGATATCGCTTTCTATCGACGATAATGCCTCTCTGAGTTCATCTGTGTTGTATGGCTTAGTCAAAGAGACCAGAGACTCCAGATATCCCAGACTTCTCAATCTGTCGATCTCGAAATAGATTGGACTGTTGAGTGGAATATAGACGTTCGCAGCAAATATTCTGCTGGAAAAAAGAATAAAGACCAATGGTACAAAATACAAAATCTTTAACATAATTAACACCTTTATGAATTTGTTTTGTTCCATTCATGATTTCGAATACTTAAGTTAATGATAGATTTCTCTGTCTCTGAATGAAAACTTCCTTGTATAAGGATTATAACATAAGATATATTAGCTATTCACTATAGGAAGATAAAACTGTACAAAACTCTTCTTAACTTAAGCGTTCGGTTTTACCCCATCGGATAGAGTATCTCCTGATGAACCCTATCACAGGCTCTCAAAACTTCATCGCTCAGGGTTAAATCCAGCGCTGCCAAAGAAGCGTCAAGCTGTTCGGCACGGGTAGCGCCAATGATTGTCGAAGCGACGAAATCGAACTGTTTGGACCAGGCGATCGCCATCGTGACGGGGTGGAGTCCGGCGTCGGCGGCGATTTTGAGGTAGCGTTGTGTCGAGGCGAGGGTTTTGTCGTTCATAAAGCGTTCTGCCATCACCCGCTGTCTGGCGTTTGGTGAGCGGAGGTAGTCTGCGAATCGACCCTCGGCTTCGCCTGCCTGATTGTATTTGCCACTGAGTACACCACCGGCGAGTGGGGAGTAGGGGAGCAGAGAGATCTGCTCTTTTTGGCAGACGGTAGCGACCTCATCGAGATCCCGGCGGTTGAGGAGGGAGAAATTGTTTTGGACCGACTGGAAACGGGCATACCCTTCGAAGTGTGATGTCATCAGTGCTTTGGTAGTGCCGTATGCCGAATCGTTGGAGGTACCGATATAGCGTACTTTCCCGCTGCGCACCAGACGGTCGAAGGCTTCAAGCGACTCATCGATCGGGACGATCGTATCAGGCCAGTGCATCTGATAGAGATCGATATAGTCGATATTGAGTCGTTTGAGGCTCCCTTCGACAGCCCGTTCGATATGAAAACGGTCGATCGCCGTCAGGCCGTGTCGGATCGGTGGAACGAACCAACCGCTCGCCGCACCTGCCACCTTGGTCGCCAGAATGATGGCGTCGCGTGGCTTGGTCTGCATCCACTCACCTACGATCGTTTCGGTGATACCGGCCAGTTTGCTTTGGGGCGGCACGGGGTAGAGCTCGGCGGTGTCGTAGAAGTTGATGCCATGTTCATAGGCTTTGTCCATAATGCGAAACGCCTCTTTCTTGTCGCACTGGGTTCCAAATGTCATCGTGCCCATACAGATCGGGGATACTCTCAATCCTGACCTTCCGATATAGCGATAATTCATCTCTTCTCTCCACTTTTTTCTGAAGATTATAGCACGAGAGAGACAATCGGGACTTATGGTAGAATGTGGAGTTGAGAATCGGAGGGGCGAATATGGGGCAGTTGGCCAGAAAAGTATCTTTGATCTCTTTTGTGGTGTTGGCGTTGGTAATTATGGCAGGGTGTATGCCAAGAGGTGTACCGGTGCCAAATGCTCCGAAGGGGAGTCTCTACTTTTTCCCCAAAGTCGGCGTGGTGATCAAGAGTGATTTTGCAATCAATCAAACCGACGATACAGAGACGCAGGCGCAGTATCAAAAAAAAGCGATTGCTCTACTGAAGAAGAGCGGCTACTTCCTGGATGTAGGCGATCAAAAACGAAATACTATGATCCTCATCACGTATCATCAATATCAGTCACACTTTTTTCAGTCTCTGCTCGAAGAGGCGCTGGTTGGGTGGATCCCCTTCAGTAATGTGAAAAAAGAGGTCACCTATATTCTGACGATTAAAGTGCAGCAGAATGGAAAGACGATTGAGCAGTACCGTTACGAAAAAAACTTCGAAGAGACACGAAGACGTATCATCGCATTGGGTAATCGCTTTTTTGAAGTGTCGATGAAACGATTTCTTAAGAAGCTCGCCATACAGAGTAAAATGAAAAAGATAAAGATCGCTTCCGCTCAGGGAGCATAAAGTTTGCTTGGCTACAATAGCGCAAATTTTAAAATGGAGAAATTATGGCTATTGAAAAAGAAAACAGTGTCGTAGCGATTGAATACGAAGTAAAAGAAGCAGGTACGACAGAGATCGTTGATTCGAATAAAGGTGCACAGCCACTTGAGTTTATCACAGGAAAAGGGCATATTATCCCTGGACTGGAAAATGCATTGGTAGGTATGAATAAGGGCGAAAGCAGTGATGTAATGGTCGAAGCCAAAGATGCATACGGCGAACTCAACCCGGAGGCGGTTCAGACGATTCCAAGAGATCAGTTCGAAGGGATCGATCTCAAAGAGGGCATGATGCTCTATGGACAGGGTGAAGACGGGCAGACAGTACAGGTCGTCGTCAAATCATTTACCGATAACGATGTCACAATCGACTTCAACCATCCTCTCGCCGGCAAAAACCTGATGTTTTCCGTCACGGTTCTCGATGAGAGAGAAGCGACTGCGGATGAGGCGACAAGCGGACAGGTTGGTGGCGGTGAGCATTGTGAAGACGGTTCCTGCGGCTGTTCACACTAAGAGTATTCAGCGTTTATCGCTGAATTTTGAGAAAGATTTCTTCTTTCTCTTTCAATTTTATTCCCCTCATTTTTTTCTTATTATTCCTCACTTTTACTTTTTTGAAACGATGTATCATATGACTCTGCTATAATTGCCTTGATTATCACTGTAATACATTGATTGCTATACCAGGTTTTTTGGAATGGGGGGCTTGTATTGCCTCAAAAAAAGAAGGAGATTACGGATGCTCGAAATGATCGTAATGACTATCTTTATCGCGACGGTAATGAATGTGGTTTTTACCAGGCTGCACATCCCGACGATCATCGGATATATCGCGACAGGTATTATCATCTCTTACTTCTTTGGACTTCACAGCAGCGGTAGTATGCATGATCTGGAGCTGATTGCAGAGTTTGGTATCGTTTTTTTGATGTTTACTATAGGGCTGGAGTTTTCGATGCATCATCTTGTGCAGATGCGCAGGGAGGTCTTCTGGCATGGCGGGCTTCAGGTGGGCATCAGTCTGCTTCTTTTTTATCTGGTGGTACACTATGGTTTCGGAATAGAAGGGAAGTCCTCGGTGATTATCGCATCGGCGATAGCACTCTCTTCGACTGCGATCGTGCTGAAGATTCTCACAAGCAGCAGGGAGATCAGCAAAGAGTATGGCAGACGGGCGATGGCGATCCTGATCTTTCAGGATATTATGGTGGTGCCCATACTGCTGATGCTGACGATCTTCTCTGTCAAAGGGGTCGATCTCGGCTCACTCCTCACCAGGACAGTGCTGGATGCCGGTGTGTTATTTCTGGTTCTCTGGGCTTTTGGACGTTATGTACTGAAGCCATTTTTTAATGTTGTCGTCAAAAGCAATTCGGATGAAATTTTTATCGGATCGATCCTTTTTCTGGTGATGGGCGCCTCTCTGCTGGCGCACTCCCTGGGCTTCTCCTATTCGCTGGGTGCATTGATCGCCGGGATGATCATCTCGGAGACGCACTACAAGCACCAGGTGGAGGCGGACCTGATACCCTTCAGGGATCTTTTGCTGGGTGTTTTCTTCATTACGGTAGGAATGCAGATCGACTTTTCCGTGATCTGGGAATATTTGGCTACGATCCTGACGCTGTTGCTTCTCTTCAGTTTTGTCAAGATGGCGATTATCTATGCCATATTGATCTGGTCTACAAGCAAAAGAGTCGCATTGAAGACCGCAATCGCACTTTTTCAACTAGGTGAATTCGGCCTGGTTGTTCTTGAGCTGGCAGGCTCCAAGGGGCTTGTCGATCCGACGGTTTCACAGATCCTGATCGCGACGATCATCCTCTCTATGATCTTGACACCTTTCGTACTGCGGCAGATACCGACCCTGGCCAACTATCTCTATCGGGAAGAGGAAGCAGCTATCACTGCAAGACTCTCCAGTGCAGGCAGCGAACTCAAAGATCATGTGATCGTGCTGGGATATGGGCTCCTGGGCCACAGAGTATGCGAAAAGCTCGACAATCGCGGGGTTTCCTATATTGCTGTGGAGAAAAATATCCAAAATGTCAAAGAGGCGCAGAGGATAGGCAAAAGTGTGATCTTCGGCAATGCAGCCAAGAGAAGTATCCTCGAATCGATCCATATCCATAATGCCTCTTCGGTGATTGTGGCGATGGATAACAGCGAGCAGGTACATCTGATCTGTGAAATTTTGCGGCAGACAGTTCCCGATATGAAGGTGATCATCAAGGTAGGGCGTTTTCGGGAAAAAGAGGAGCTGGAGCAGGAATTTCCCGGTTATCGGATCGTTGTCGGAACCGAGCAGGTCGCCAGAGGAATGGTCGATACAATGCTTAAATGTGACTTGGATGAGGTCTTGTACTCCTAGTCTTCTGAAGTCTCCTTTCACCTTCTTTTGGATAAAATAGGGAAACTATTTTTAGGAGCGACAATGTCTATCAAATGTGCATTTTTATTTCCGGGGCAGGGTTCCCAGGCTGTCGGAATGGGTCAGGATTTCTTTGAGAAGAGTGCGGTGGCCAGAGAGATGATCGAAGCGGCAGAGGACCGGACGGGAATCGATTTCGAGACACTGCTTTTTACCGAGAATGATGATTTGGAAAAGACAGAGTTCACCCAGCCGGCGATCCTGCTCGTGAGTGCGATCGCCCATCGGCTTTTCGAAAATGAGATGGCGATCAAGCCGGTCTTTGCTTTGGGCCACTCATTGGGAGAATTCTCTGCGCTGACTGCGGTGGGTGCACTCGATACTTTCGATGCCGTCGCACTTGTCAACCTTCGTGGCAAACTGATGGCGCAGGCGTGTGAAGGCCAGGATGTGGGAATGATGGTCTCTCTGGGACTCGACGATGAGGTGGTCGAAGGGATTTGCGATGCGCAGAGGGCGGAGGGCCTGAAAGTCTGGCCGGTCAACTACAACGCGCAGGGGCAGATCGTCATCGCCGGAATCAAGTCGGATCTGGTCTTGCTCGAGCCGATCCTCAAAGAGGCCAAAGCGAGACGCGCAATGCTGCTCAATATGTCCGTCGCAAGCCACTGTCCGCTGCTCGAAAGTGCGACAGCACCACTGGAGGAGAAACTCTCCGAGATGCTCAGAGATACCTTCATCGCACCGGTGATTTCCAATGTTACCGCAGAAAAATACAGCACCAAAGCCGAAGCACTGGAGCTCCTTCCCAGGCAGTTGATTTCACCGGTACTCTACAAACAGTCGATCGCGAAGTTCGACAATGAGGTGGATTGCTATATCGAGTTCGGCCACGGCGGCGTACTCAAGGGACTCAACCGACGCGCTACCAAGAAGCCGCACTTCGTTGTCTCGGATATGGCTTCATTGCAGGAAGCGATAGAGGGTGTCAACGACCTTTAATGGGATGTAGCGTGGGCATTCCTGCCCACGACATTCTACTTTGGCCCCCCAAAGATATAGCGGAAATATAGCCGCTAATCGCTGTAAACATCATCCATATCGAAGTCATACTCCGGCTCAGGCACTTTAATTGAATCAAGTGAATTGGGATCGACTTCGTGTTCCGAGAGGTTATAATCACTGCCTTGGTAGAATGCCTGTTCTTTGGCATACTTCTCTTCTCTCTTCATCTGCTCCTGCACCTGTTTGTCAATCCTGTCAGGCTTGAGAGCTGTGCTACTGTTGGTTTCAGTCTGTTTTGGGGCAGTATTTTTGCTGCTGTTATTTTCTGCGTAGAGATTTGTTCCCCAGGCAATTGTCAGCAGAATAATAGTAAGCACTACTTTTTTCATAATATCACCTTATTTTAATTATTATAGAATTAATAGTATATCAGAATGACACACAATTGCCAATAGAGTCGTTTGGAAAATCCTAGAGATCTCTCCAGTGTGGATATTGGTAACTTGGCGCGATGAGTTTCATTGCGTTTGTGCTATAATCCTTTTGAATTTTTATATACGATTATGATATAAGGAAAACAATGAAAATAGCTATTATGGGTGCAATGCCCGAAGAGATCGAACCGCTTCTTGCGCGCGTAGAGAATGCAAGAGAGACGGTTTATGCCGCCAATACCTACTATGAAGCGGAATACAAAGGGAAAGAGGTGGTGATCGCCTACTCCAAAATCGGGAAGGTCTTTGCGTCATTGACGGCAGCGACACTGATCGAAAAGTTTGGGTGCGATATGCTGTTGTTCTCCGGTGTAGCGGGGGCGATCGACCCGGATCTAAAAGTGGGTGATTTGATCATTGCAGATGGGCTTTGTCAGCACGATCTCGATATCACGGCATTTGGGCATCCGCATGGCTATGTGCCGGAAGGAAAGGTCTGTATCCCAACCGACCCCTACCTGCGTAAAGTAGCCAAGATAGTAGCGATTGAGAAGAATCTTCCGCTCAAGGAGGGGATTATCGCGACAGGCGATCAGTTTGTTGCCAATGTCGAGCGTAAGAGTTGGATTGCCAAAATCTTCGATGCCCATGCACTCGAGATGGAAGGGGCAGCAGTTGCCGTCGTCTGCAATGCGTTGGAAGTCCCCTTCTTTATCCTGCGTGCGATCAGTGACAGCGCGGATTTGGATGCCGGATTTGACTTTGATGCTTTCCTGGAGAGTTCGGCAAAGGTGAGTGCGGACTTCATTCTGGATATGGTCGAAGCGATTGAACAGTAGAATCAAACCGGTTACCCTGAGCAAAAAAATACTCAGGATTGCCGGAAGAACCAACGCGCAGTTCAGGCTGATCGGGGAGGGTGACCGTGTCCTAGTGGGCCTGAGTGGCGGCAAAGACTCACTGGCACTGGTCCACACACTCAAACATATCCAGCGCCATGCACCGTTCGACTTCGAGTTTGAAGCGTGTACAATTCACTATGGAATGCCTGGAGAAGACTATACTTATCTTGAGCGGCACTGCAAAGAGCAGGGGATACCTCATACCGTTTATGAGACGGGTATTTTCGATATCTCTCAGGACACGATCCGCGAAAACAGCTCTTTTTGTTCCTACTTTTCACGAATGCGACGCGGGGCGCTCTATACCTATGCCGAGAAGGGAAACTTCAGCAAGATTGCACTGGGCCACCACTTCGACGATGCAGTGGAGAGTTTCTTTATGAATATGTTCTATAATGGAACAATGCGATCGATGGCACCGATCTACAAGACAGGCAGGGGTTTTCATCTGATTCGTCCACTGATACAGGTCAGAGAGCGGCAGCTCCGGGCCTTTGCCGACGAGAACCGTCTCCAGACGATCGGTGATGAATCCTGCCCTGCGATGCTCAAAAATGTCAAACTCCCCCACGCCCGAGAGAAGACGAAGCGTTGGCTGGAGGAGATGGAGAGCGAAAACGAAAATCTTTTCAAAATGATCAACGCTTCGTTCAAGCATATTCATGATGATACCTTTCTTGACCCGGAGAGGTGGCGAAGGGATGATGTGTAGAGGTTGTGATTTGGCTGCCGCCAAATCAAGATAAGGGTTGAAACCATATAAAGGAAGTCCAGCATGATACAAAAAAACGATATCGATACGGTGACGGCTGAAAAGTTAAAATACCTAAGATTGCTTTCTCGCAGTTATCCGGATCGTGACAGTGCAGCAACAAGGATCATCAACCTTCAAGCTATTCTCAATCTGCCAAAAGGTACGGAGCATTTTCTTTCAGATATTCATGGTGAAGAGGAGTCCTTTTTTCATGTGCTCAAGAATGGTTCAGGTGTGATCAGGAAGAAGATCGAAGCGGTTTTTGGAGATGAGCTTGATGCCGAAGAGATGAAGCGGCTCGCAACACTGGTATACTATCCCGAAGAGGTGGTAGAGAGAAATCGCAAGAGAGAAGATGCGGACATATTTTATGAACGTAGTCTCTATCGATTGATCAGATTGACAAAGACAGTTACTGCAAAATACACCCGAAAAAAGATCAGAAAAGCTCTTCCGAAAGCGTTCGTATATATTATCGAGGAGTTGTTGCATGATTATGACCAGGCCAGCAGCCTCTACTATACCGAGATCATCAGAAGTGCGATAGAGTTGGATCGTGCAGGGGCGTTTATCGTGGCACTGGCAGAAGTGATCCAGCACTTCTCTGTCTCGCATCTGCATATTATTGGAGATATTTATGACAGGGGAGATGGTGCGGTACCGATTATGGATCGACTGGAGAGCTATCACTCTTTGGATATTCAGTGGGGAAACCACGATATTGTTTGGATGGGGGCTGCTTCCGGATCACTTGCGTGTATCGCCAATGCGATACGGGTATCACTTCGCTACGGTAACACTGAAACACTGGAAGAGGGATATGGAATCTCACTTCGTCCACTTGCCAATCTTGCAAACCGGTATTATGCCGATGATCCCTGCCATCGATTCCTTCCCAAGACAAGCAGCTCTCGAACCGGCTATACGGAAAAGGAACGTAAAGAACTCTCCATAATGCATAAAGCGATTTCTATTATCCAGTTCAAACTGGAGGCGCAGCTGATCGAAAAAAATCCGCAGTGGGGCATGGAAGACCGTACAATCCTGGAGAAAATCGATCTGAAAAAAGGAACGGTGGAGATTTCCGGAGTAGAGTATCCACTCAATGATACACACCTGCCAACACTCTCTTCCGAGAGCCCTTATGCCCTCAACAGTGCAGAAGAGGAGGCGGTCGAACAACTCAAAAAGAGTTTCCTGAGGAGTGAAAAACTCCAAAGACATGTCAAGATGCTTTTCGACCGTGGCGCTGTCTATACCCGCTATAACAACAATCTCCTCTATCACGGCTGCATACCGATGGATGAAAAAGGGGCATTTCTTTCGATCAAACTCGATGATCTCAACTATAAGGGAAGAGAACTTTTGGATAAATGCGATCTCTATGCCAGGAAGGGATTTTTTTCTCACAATCCAAAGAATCGAGAATTGGGACAAGGTGTAATGTGGTATCTTTGGGCCGGAAGAAACTCACCGTTGTTTGGCAAAGACAAAATGGCGACTTTTGAGAGCTATTTTATCGATGACAAGTCACTTTCCAAAGAAAAGAAGAATCCCTACTATGTATTTCGAAACAGTGAAGAGAGCTGTATCAAAATACTTAATGAGTTTGGACTCTATGGTAATGCAAAAATCATCAATGGCCATGTCCCGGTGAAAGTTAAAAAA
>JAOZOG010000041.1 GCA_029933395.1 Sulfurovaceae bacterium
CACCGACAATATCGACAGGCTGGAGGGTGACTTCACAGGCTTTTTCGGGATCGTGGCAGAGGTTGAGAAAGTTGCCTGCCTCCTCTCTGACTGCCATATATTCGGGCAGATAGCGTCCCGCCTGTCTCATCATCCATACCGGAGTATAGGGTGTCTCTTTGCCCAGACAGGCATCTACAAAAATCTGACTCATCAGTGGTCACCGCCCTTATGAAGAAAATAGAGTCCTACCGACAGCAGCAGGATCGACGCTGAGAAGTAGAGCATCTCGAGTGCGCCGTTGTATTCCGTATGGAGTACACGCCGGAAAAAGCTGACGACCAGTACCATCACGATCACTTTGGCAAGCTTGTCCTTGAGATCATCAAGCGAATGGATCTCCAGGATCTTCGATGCAGCGCCATGTTTTGCCACATCGATCTCGGAGATAAAGAGCTCATAGAGGCCGAAACCAAAAATGAAGAGCACGACCGCCATCAGATAGAGGTCGATCGCACCGATCAGGCCACCGACTACCTCTTCGTGAAAGTGCTCGGGGTGAAGATGGTTGGCATAGACATCAAAGATATGGCTGATCACATCGTAGACATCGACACTCGCCACAATAAAAAGCCCCATTCCGCCCAGCATCGAGAAAATCACAGCCAGCAAAACGAAAAAACGGGTATTCCAAAGCACGTTTTCGAAAATTGCCTCTACATACTTCATCAGGCTTCCTGCTGCTCGATCCACTTCTGAGCGATACGGATCGAGTTGGTCGCAGCACCGACACGGATCTGATCGGCAACACCCCAGATATGAAGGATATTGTCAGAGAAAAGATCTTTGCGAATACGGCCTACGTAGGTGAGGTCCGTATCGGTCGATGTGATTGGCATCGGATAGATATTGTTTTCGATATCGTCCATCACGACGACATTTTCGAAATTCTCCAACACCTCTCTGGATTTATCTGCATCGACAGTCACATCGTCACCAAAGGTAATCGTGATCGATTCACTGTGACTTCTCAGAACAGGGACACGGACACATGTCGCCGAGACGGCGAAATCACTGTGCATGATCTTGTTGGTCTCGTCGATCATCTTCATCTCTTCCTTGGTGTAGCCGTTAGGCTGTGGTACATCGATATGGGGAATGACATTCAGCGCGATCTGGTGCGCGAAAGCTTCAGGCTTGTATTCGTCCAGTTTGAACTTGAAGAAGGCCTCCATCTCTCGCACCAACTCCTCCATCCCCTCTTTACCTGCACCACTGGCAGCCTGGTAGGTACTGACATCGACACGTTTGATGCCGTAGAGATCATGCAGCGGTTTGAGTAGCTGTACCATCTGAATCGTAGAGCAGTTGGGGTTGGCGATGATGCCGGCCTCTCTCCAGAGTGCGATATCCTCAGGATTGACTTCAGGCACGACCAGCGGCACATTGGGATCCATTCGGAAGTGGCTGGTATTGTCTATCACGACGGCACCGGCATCGACGGCATGTTTGGCATACTTGGCCGAGATGCTGCCGCCGGCTGAGAAGAAAGCGATATCGATATCTCTTCCGTCGAAAACTGTCTCCGTCAACTCTTCAATACGGCACTGCTTTCCTTTGAACTCGATCTGTCCGCCTGCCGACCTGGCGCTTGCCAGGGGGAGAAGCTCACCTACCGGAAAGTCCAAATCTTCAAGAACTCTTGCAAGTTCTTCACCTACGGCACCTGTTGCGCCGACAATCGCTACATTGTATTTACTCATTTAATAATCCTGGTTGTGAATTTGATTCTGTGTCATTGTGTGGCTCCATCTCCTCTTCTTTGGGGCACTTCGCCACACTGACAACTTTGTCTTTTTTGTCTACATCGACGACTTTGACGCCGGATGTATTCCTGCCCGCTTTTCGGATCGTCTGCATATCGACACGGATCATCTTGCCGATACTGGTCAGACACATCAGGTCTTTATCCTCTTCGACAAAGACGACACCGACCACATCACCCGTTTTGGGTGTCAGCTTCATCGAGATGACCCCTTTGCCACCTCTCTTCTGCTCACGGTACTCCAGAGCAGTGGTTCGTTTACCAAGCCCCTTTTCGCTGATCATCAGGATCTCATCCTCTTCGTTCTCGATCGTCGTTGCACCGCAGACATAGTCGCCTTCGATCTTGAATCGGATCGCTGTCACACCACGTGCC
Source organism: Sulfurovaceae bacterium (assembly GCA_029933395.1). GTDB lineage: Bacteria > Campylobacterota > Campylobacteria > Campylobacterales > Sulfurovaceae > SZUA-451. The sequence continues at coordinate 2,180 of JAOZOG010000041.1, forward strand.
ACACGGCCGATCTCTCTGGCATCTTCCACTTTGAATCGGATACAGAGTCCCTTTTTTGTCGCGACAAAGAGCCATTTGGTCTCCGGCTTGACGATCTTGGACTCGACCAACTCATCATCTTCATCAAGATTGATCGCCCGTACGCCATTACTTCGGATATTGGAATACTCACTCAAATTGGTTCGTTTGACGATACCATTTTTTGTGAAGAAGACCAGCCCCTTGTCCTCATTGAAGTCTGTTGTCGGAATGATCGCCATGATCTTCTCTTCGGGCTGCAGGTTGATCAGGTTGACGACCGCTTTGCCTTTGGCTGTACGGCTTCCCTCCGGAATACGATAGACTTTGAGCCAGTAGAGCTGTCCTTTGTTGGTGACGAACATCAGCGTATCGTGGGTATTGGAGATGAAGAACTTCTCGATAAAGTCATCATCGTAGGTCGTCACGGCGATCTTGCCTTTGCCTCCACGATGCTGCTTCTCATACGACTTCACCGGCACCCGCTTGATATACCCTCTGTGTGTGATCGTCACGACCATCGGTTCATTGGGGATCAGATCTTCGATATCGATATCGTCGTAGTCATCGACGATCTCTGTTCGGCGTTCACTCTTGAATGCATTGCCGATCTCTACGAGTTCATCACGGATGATACTGTTGATCATCGCTTCGCTCTGCAGGATGCTTTCGAGATAGGCGATTGTCTTACGCAGTTCCGCCAGCTCATTCTCGATCTTTTCACGCTCCAGCCCGGTCAAGCGTCTCAGGCGCATCTCCAGGATCGCACTTGCCTGGATCTCGGAGAGGCTGAAGTTGGCCATCAATGCCGCTTTGGCCGTGTCACTGTCCTCACTCTCACGAATGATACGGATCACTTCGTCGATATTGTCGACAGCGATCTTCAGACCCTCGAGCAGATGCGCTCTCGCTCTCGCTTTTTCGAGGTCGAAGATCGTTCTACGGATGATGACGGTTTTTCGGTGACCGAGGAAGAGATCCAGCAGCTCCAGCAGGTTGAAGACTTTGGGCTCTTTGTTGACGATCGCCAGCATAATGATCCCGAAAGTCGTCTGCATCTGTGTCGATTTGAAGAGGTTATTGAGGACGATTTCACTCATCGCATCCCGTTTCAGCTCCATCACGACACGGATTCCCTCGCGGTCTGACTCGTCTCTGATCTCGGAGATTCCTTCGATATGCTTTTCGCGTACCAACTGCGCAATATTTTCGATCAATCGCGCCTTGTTGACCATATAGGGGAGTTCGTCGATGACGATGATCTCTTTGTTGCCCTTCTGTTCGATATGGGTTTTGGCACGGACTTTGATACGCCCTCTTCCGGTCGTATAGGCATCCGTGATCCCTTTGCGGCCAAAGATAATACCGCCGGTAGGAAAATCAGGCCCCTTGACGGCACCCATCAGATCCTCGATCACTGATTCCGGATTGTCGATACGGATCAGCAGTGCCTCGATCAGCTCATCGAGTCGATGCGGCGGAATATTGGTCGCCATACCGACTGCGATACCCGAACTTCCGTTGAGCAGCAGGTTGGGTACACGGCTCGGCAATACATCCGGCTCACTCATACTGTCATCATAGTTGGGAACGAAATCTACAGTGTCCTTGTCAAGGTCACGCAGAAGCTCTTCGGAGATCTTGGTCATTCTCGCTTCGGTATATCGCATCGCGGCGGCATTGTCTCCGTCCACCGAGCCGAAGTTACCCTGACCATCCACCAGAGGCTCTCTCATTGAAAAATCCTGAGCCATACGTACCAGTGCATCATAGACAGCCGTATCACCGTGTGGGTGGTATTTACCGATCACATCCCCGACGATACGGGCGGATTTTTTGTAGGGGCTGCGGTGGGAAAGATTGAGTTCGCTCATCGCATAGAGAATTCTTCGGTGCACCGGTTTGAGCCCGTCTCTGGCATCAGGCAAAGCACGGCCGATAATGACACTCATCGAGTAGTCAAGATAACTCCCCTTGATACTGTCTTCTATCAGTACCTCCTGGGTATTTTCATTCTCTTCTATATCAAATAGATCGCTCATATCACTCCTTGATAAGCCGGGAAAGCAGTGTAAATGCGCCCCGAAAAAATAAGGTAGATTATATCTAAGGATCGCTTAAGGACGCCATTACTTCGAGGCCTCCCGGAAGATGGATGCACTCCATTAACTATTTTTCGCAAAGTTCCTGTATAATTCTACAAAAAACGGAGTATAGTTTGCCAATAGATCAGATCAAAAATATCGTCGATTACGGAATCATCGGGTTGCTGATTCTGATGAGTATTCTCACCTTTACTTTTGCCATCGAAAGACTCCTCTTCTACCGCTCCGTCAAGCTCTCTGACTACAGTCATAAACTGGAACTGGAGCTCGACCTGAGCAAACGCCTGGGCAGTATCGCCTCTATCGGCTCCAATGCACCCTATATTGGCCTGCTGGGTACCGTACTGGCGATTATCCTCACCTTCTATATCATTGGAGATAAGCAGAACGATATCGACACCGGTGAAATTATGAAGCACCTCGCACTGGCACTTAAAGCGACTGCAGCCGGACTCGTCGTCGCTATCCCTGCCACCGTGATCTACAACGGCCTGATAGGGCGAGCTGAGAGACTCATCGCCGAATGGGAGATACTCCAGGATGAAAAACGATGATGAAGCGCGAACGATTCGATAAGATCAATGTCGTTCCCTTCATCGATATCGTTCTCGTGCTGCTCGTCATCGTCCTTGCCACTGCCTCTTTTATCACCAAAAAATCAGTCAAAGTAGACCTGCCGACCGCCAGCTCCAAAAAAATGACAGAGAAAAAAGCGATTATGATTTCGATCGACAAGGAGGGGAAATATTTCTACGAGAAAACACCTCTCAGTCTTGAAAACCTCAAAGAGAAATTGAAAAAACTCGATCCGAAAAAGGATATCATCTCACTGCAGACCGACCAGAAGACGGAATTTCAGAAATTTGTCTCTATCGTCGATATCCTGAAAGAGAAGGGCTTTCAGAATCTTTCGATCATTACCAAATGATCACCAGGAGTCCGACAGACTCCTAGCCCATCATAATCTTATAGGGTCTCTCCAGTTGCGATATCATCTGGTGCAGACTGACATTTCGCCCCTCTCTGGCAAACTCCCGCCCATCCAGAAAGACAATCATCGTCGGCACCGAAAAGACCTGGTAGTGTGCTGATATTTCGGGGTTTTCGTGGGCATCGAGATAGAGCTGCTTCACTTCGGGGAAATGGGTATCGAATGCCTCTTTGAATTTGGGACGCAGTGCGTGACAGACGTTGCAGTTCTCTCCTGAGAAATAGAGCAATACACCTGTTTCTGTACGAATGATATCTTGTAACGCTTCCAGTGTCATTATTGGACCTCACTATGGTTTGAATCTGTATCGAATCGGATTATAACAAAATTTACGATGAGCAGCTCAACTTTCTGTTTTTCGACTCTTCAGGTGTGGCGGCCGCCCAACGCTCAAATGCCGGATATTCGCCATAAGGATTTTGCGCAATATCAAAGAGACTCTCCACTATCAAAAAATCCCCCTCCTCCGCAGCATCGATCGCTTCCTGGAGCATATAATTTTTGAGGACATATTTGGGATTGATCTTCAGCATTCTGGCGTGCCTCTGCTCTGCTGTCGATGCATTCTTTCTCAACCTCTTATCATAGCTGTCCAGCCAGTCACTCATCGGCTCGTGATAGAGGCCCAGCTTCAGCAATGCTTTCCGGTCACCCTCATAGCGGCTGAGTGTCCTGAAAAAGAGAGTGTAGTCCACACTGAGTGCCTGGAGTACCCCCAAAAGATGCCGAAGGAACTCCCTGTCGCCTTTCTCCTGACTCTCCAGGCCCAGTTTTCCACACATCAGGTCGAGATAGTGCTCTGCATAGAGTGTATTGTAACGGGCAAGTGCTTTCTCCATCTTTTCGGCACTGATGAGCGGGGAGAGTGCCTGCATCAAAGCCCTGAGGTTCCATTCACCGATATTGGGCTGGCTGCCAAAACTGTAACGGCCATAGGTATCGGTATGGTTGCAGATATACTGGAAATCATAATCGTCCAAAAAGGCATAGGGCCCATAGTCGATCGTAAGGCCGTGGATCGACATATTATCCGTATTCATTACCCCATGATTGAAGCCCACCGCCTGCCACTCTGCGATCAATCGAGCGGTCTTGCCCACTACTTCGGTAAAAAAATGCAGATAGGCATCAGGTTCGCCAATTAGATGGGGATAACTCTCGGCAATGGCGTAATCCGCCAGTGCCTCGAGCTCTTTGTGCTTCTTCTCGTGGGCAAAATACTCAAAGGTGCCGAAGCGTATCCAGGAAGGAGAGAGTCGCAGTACGATCGCCGCCTTCTCCCAATCCTCCCGGATCACCTGCTGCTCCGACCCGATCAGAACCAGTGCCCGCGTCGTCTCGATACCCAGACCGTGCATCGCTTCACTCATCAGGTATTCGCGGATGGATGAGCGCAATACAGCCCGTCCGTCCCCACTGCGCGAATACTCTGTCTGCCCTGCCCCTTTGAGTTGGAGATGCTGATCACCAATCGTGCCGATATTGATCGCCCTGCCATCACCCAGGCGCGGGACATAATACCCGAACTGATGCCCGGAATAACACATCGCAAAAGGCTCACTCCCCTGCAGCTCCAGTGCCCCATTGACAAACTCCAGCAAATGCTCACTCCAGAGCTCCTCCTCATCGATCCCAAGCTCCTGCGCTACTGCTCTATTGGCGTGGATCAAAAAGGGTTTCCTTAAAGGTGTCGGCTTGACTCTGGTATAACAGAGTTCCGGGAGAGCCAGATAGGGGTTGGTCAGTTTTATTTCATTGAGTTTCATAGAGATGATACTACCCGGCCAAACTTTGATCACACTTAGTGGAATGACTGATATCAATCCAGAAAATTACAACACCACACCAATCTTCCGGCAGAGGGTTTTTAACAACATTTGGATATAATCGCGTCAAATTTATCGTTTAGGAAGAGGCGTGAGAACACATTATTGTGCAGAAATCAGTGAAGAACATATCGGACAGGAAGTGACTGTCAGTGGCTGGGTTTCCAGCAGGAGAGACCATGGGGGTGTGATCTTTATCGACCTCCGGGATAAAGACGAAGTGGTGCAGATCGTGTGTGATCCGGCGGATAATGTCGAGGCACACAAGCATGCCGAAGAGGTCAGGGACCAATTCGTTATCATCGCGACCGGCAAAGTGAGAGCCAGGGGCGAAGGGTTGGAAAACCCCAATCTCAAAACCGGAAAGATCGAAATCGTTGCGGACAAACTTCTCATCGAGAACCGATCACTCCCAATGCCGTTTGACCTCGGTGACGAGAAGGTCAACGAAGAGATCAGGCTGAAGTACCGCTACCTGGAACTGCGTACACAGAAAGGCTACGATACTTTCAGGCTTCGATCCAAGGCGTCAATCGCGGCACGAAACTCACTCGACGAGATGGGTTTTCTCGAAGTCGAGACACCAATCCTGACCAAGTCCACACCCGAAGGTGCACGGGACTATCTCGTACCGAGCCGTGTCCATGGGGGTGAATTCTATGCCCTCCCTCAATCTCCGCAGCTCTTCAAACAGCTTTTGATGGTGGGTGGCTTCGACCGCTACTTCCAGATTGCGAAGTGCTTCCGTGATGAAGATCTCAGGGCAGACAGGCAGCCGGAGTTTACGCAGATCGATGTCGAGATGAGCTTCTGTGACCAGGAGGATGTGATCAAGGTAGCAGAAAAGCTGATCGGTGATATCTTCAGAGCCTGCGGCAAAGAGGTACCTGCTACATTCAACCGTATGACACACAGCGAAGCGATGGAGAAGTACGGCAGTGACAAACCCGATATGCGTTATGACCTGGCAATGGTCGACGTCATCGATATCTTCGAGAAGTGTGACAACGAGATCTTTTCAAAGATCGCCAAAACCCCAAAAAAGAACCGTATCAAAGCACTCAAGGTGCCAAACGGCGACAATATCTTCTCCAAGCGACAGATGAAGGGCTTCGAGGATTATGTGCGTAAATTTGGTGCGCAGGGTCTGGGCTATTTCCAGATGAAAGAGGATGGCCTGAAGGGTCCATTGACCAAATTCTTCAGCGAAGCGGATCTGCAGGCGATCGTCGATCGATGCGAATTGGCTGTGGGCGATGTCGTCTTCTTCGGTGCCGGCGACAAGCGAACCGTTCTGGACTATATGGGACGTTTCCGTATCTATCTCGCCGAACTGATGGAGATCATCCCGGAAGACCGCTATGAGTTCCTCTGGGTATTGGATTTCCCGATGTTCGAAGTCGAAGATGGCAAGATCAAAGCCCTTCATCACCCCTTTACAATGCCCAAACTTTCAGAGGACGGCACACTGGACTATGAAGAGATCGAAGATATCGAGTCGATCGCTTATGACATCGTATTGAACGGTACAGAGCTGGGTGGCGGATCGATCCGTATCCACAAAGAGGATATCCAATCCGAGATCTTCAGACTGCTCGGTATCAGCGAAGAGGAGGCTCAGGAGAAGTTCGGCTTCCTTCTGGAAGCACTCAAGTTCGGTGCACCACCACATGGTGGCTTCGCGATGGGCCTCGACAGGATGATCATGCTGCTTGCCGGTACCGAAAGTATCCGTGATGTTATCGCCTTCCCCAAGACACAGAGAGCACAGTGCCTCCTGACTCAGGCACCCAGCCCGGTAGACAATGAGCAGCTCAAAGAGCTGAGTCTCAGAATCAGACAGACACCGACGGCTTAAATCGTAGCGTGGGCATTCCTGCCCACGAAATCAAAAGTGACACTCTTGTCGTGGGCAGGAATGCCCAAGCTACCGGATATCTAAAAAGTGCGGCTGAAGTCGCACCTCCAACTTACTGAAAAAGGATCACAAAATGAAAAAACTCTTCCTCATCATCGGAGCCCCCGGTTCCGGCAAAACAACCGATGCCAGTCTGATCGCCGAGAGGCATCCTGACACTGTCGTCCACTACTCGACAGGCGATATGCTCAGAGAAGAGGTTGCCAGCGGCAGCGAACTGGGTCATACCATCGAGAGCTATATCTCCAAAGGTGCCCTTGTTCCTCTCAAAATTATCATCGATACCATCATCTCGGCGATCAAACATGCGCCCAAAGATGTCGTCCTGATCGATGGCTATCCCCGCAGTGTCGAGCAGATGAAAGCACTCGACGAGATCCTTCAGACAGAAGATGAGATCGATCTGGTTTCTGTCATCGAAGTACGCGTCAGTGAAGCAGTCGCTAAAGAGCGTATCCTGGGGCGTGCCGCCGAAGCGGAAGTGGCCAGAAGTGATGACAGTGTCGAAGTTTTCTACGACCGTATGAATATCTATAATGAACCATTGGCAGAGATCCAGAAGTTCTATACGGACAAAAATCTATTGAAAGTGATTGATGGGGAACGAACGCTTGACGTGATCGTCGATGAGATGGATGATTTTGTTCAGAGTAAGATTAAATAAAAAGTAGATGCTCATCTTCTACTTCCCACCAGCGGGAAGTAGAAGTATTGACAGGTATTTCTAAATCAGCTTGAGAGCAAGCCATCCGCAATAATCTGGAATTCATACGCACGATCCGGATACTTCTCCAATCCATATGCAATAAATTGACTTCTGTTGATCTGATGGTCCCATAATTTATAGGTTATATCCGTAAACCACTCTTTGAGTTCCGGCGTACTGAGATCGAGCTTCTTGTAGCTTGCATCACTTTTGATGGTCATTCCGACATTCCGCATAGCACTCTTGTAGGCCGCCTGCTTCTCTTCCTCGGTCATCTGCGGCTTTACCGGCTCCTGCTTGACTTGTTTTGGCTTTTGTACGGGTACTCTCGGGTTGGGTGCCGGTGTACACGCTGTAAAGCTCAAACCGGTTGCGACGACGAGTGACGTCAACAGGAGACTGGCTGTTTTTGTTTTCATACCTCTTCCTTATCTGTTTGTGTGAAATATAATGAAAGTATACCAAAATTTTTTCATCTTCCCTGAAAACAGTTGAGTGACACAACATCAGATATAGAAATCTGCTACAATAGTAAGGAAATCAGAGATTACAAGCTTTGATATATATTAATATTAAAAGGATCGACAAATGAAAGTACTGAAAAGTATCGTAGCGCTTCTATCACTGGCTTTATTGAGCGTATCGCTTCAAGCCAAAACAGCCGTAGAGATCGATATGCAGGCGAATGAAGCGCTCAAAGAGTTCAAAAAAGTGGTCAAAGGCTCCCAGGATCTTCTGGAGCAGGCCAAAGGTGTCCTCATCTTCCCATCCGTAGTCAAAGCAGGTATCGGTATCGGCGGCGAATATGGCGAGGGCGTCCTCCGGGTCGATGGCAAAAGTGTACAGTACTACAGCACAGCATCCGCATCGATTGGATTCCAGTTCGGACTTCAGCAGAAATCTATCGTCATTCTCTTCCTGACAGAAAAAGCGCTCAATAGCTTTCAGGAGAAGAGTGGCTGGGAAGTGGGTGTCGACGGTTCCATCGCACTGGTCAAGACAGGTATCAATGCTGACCTCAGCTCAATGACACTCAACAAACCCGTCGTTGGCTTCATCTTTGGCACAAAAGGATTGATGTACAATCTGACGCTCGAAGGCAGCAAGTTTACCAAAATCGTGCGTTAATCCTCCGACGAACTATCCTGCATACACCTGGAGAGGTCTTCGAAGTTTCGGCTTCGTCGGATGCAGGGCATTCTTCTTCTCATGTCGAGGATACTCTCTTCAAGCTCGTCAAGGGTTTTTTCTCTGATAATATTTGTCCAGATAGCGATTTTTCGTTCTTTACTTTTTTCTCCGCTCATCTTCTCTTCGATAGCCACCAATTTTGAGAGGCATTTATTGGCATCACGTCTGTTATCCACACTCTCGAGACAGACGCGTGCTTCCCGCATCTCTTCCAGAAGTTTTGGCAAGAGTGCCTTTTGCTGCTCGAATACATTCTTCGCCAAATCATCACTTTTGTCCACAAGTGCTTCATCAAGGCTTCCCTGCTCTTCACGCTCATCAGCACCTGAAAGGGTCTTTTCAGAGTGCTTTTCCGGCTTTGCTTTGCTCTTGATCAAAGCATCCTTGCTCTCTTTCAGAAGAAAGCCTTTCTCTTCATCCTGTTTGAATTCGGGAAACGCAAAGGCATCGTCGGAAACATTGAGGTCAAATTTTGCGGATGTAGCCACTTTGATGACCTTCACTCCCGAAATGACCGACTCCTCTTTGAGGGGCACCCCTTTGTAAAAACAGCGCTTCTTTCCCTTGTAGAGCCACTCATCACAGGGATAACCCAACACTTCCGATCTTCCGGCCTGTTGACCGTTTGCCTTCAACTCCTCTATCATCTTTTGATAGAGATTCTCTCCTGTGGTAATCGCCTTTTTGATGACGGCATCCTCCCCTTTGACGATCCTGTTCTTTTCAAAATCCACCCTGTAGACATCACCATGCTCTTCACGATATAGTGTTCGTATCGTTTTCTTATTTTTCACTGCGCCTGTCGTGACCTCGATATACTTCTCTTTGTAAAGTTTGCGCGCGCCCCACTCATCGAAGAGCAAAGAGGCACGCCCCTCTATCACCAGATCACTGCTTTCAGAAAGTTTTCCGCTGCCGTTGATATCGTAGCTGATAATCGCCGAACGGATATCAAAACTTTTGAAAAGGCCAGATGCCTGAAGAGGCGACAGGGATGAAGCCCCTGCCAGCAACAAGAGTGCGATCTTCCCCAATCGCAACACGCCTTTTTGACCTGTCTGCCATAACACCGAAAACTTATTCAAGCATACTCTTGAGAATCTTTTTTCCGACATCTTCTTTTTCCTTGTCCATTTTTGGTAAATTTTTCATTCCATCCACTGCCTCTTTTGGCAACTCAAAGAGAGTCTCCTCTATCTTCTCGCCAGAAAGCTTCCTGAACTCCATTCCTTCTGCCGAAAGAAGCACATACTCATCTGTCACAAGCATCATCGAGACGATATCGTCACCTATCTCCATCCCATAAGGCCCCTCCCCGAACAGCTCCAATATCTTAATCGTGGTATGCATCGCATCTACCAACTCTTTATTGTTGCTCACCACGATCTCTTCGCGGTATTTTTCGCCATCCTCCTCCGATTCGACTTCCCACACTTCACCCTTGATACCGGCTATCGTTTTGGCTGCACCCTTTTTCAGGACGGTAAAAAAAGGTTTTCTCGCCGATGCTACCTGTTTTGTCTCCCCTGAAACATTCAACTCGTCTACCAGTTTGGCTGTGGCTTTATCGATTTTACTCATATTCATATAGATCAGTTTGCCATCTTCCCTGAGTACGGTATAGCGTGTCCCATCGATGATGTACTGCCCCTCGGGATTGCTCGTATTTTTGTCGCCTGCTTTTCGAAACGAGAGTTTGACGTAGTTATCATTTCGATACTGTATCACCTCTTCACGTTTTCCTTCTGCTCCTCCATCCATTTCGTAAACCAGGGTAAAATCTGCAAAAAGCAGTGTACTCACCACTCCCGCCAAAATGATTTTTATCACTTCACTATCCTTGCCTTGAAGTATTTTGTTACACATATTGTACAATAAAAGCCGAAATTTTTCTTCAGATTTCCAAATATTCGTCATCTGGAAACGGGTATTACAAAAATTATTGATATAATATCACCACTAAGATAAAATTCATGATTTAAATAATCAAAGGATTGATGCCCCTATGCTTTTCTTTTCTGCCAAATGTCCCGCCTGCAATCAAAAAGGCCAGAAAGTCGAAAATGACACGATGATACACCATGTCAAAGACATCAGCAAGATGGGTGATGGAGGCTACTCCTACTGCTCCAACCCACAATGCAATGTCGTCTACTTCCGAGATAAAGAGGTCTTCACGACCGATATGATCAATAAAGAGATCGGCTTCAAGAACAGCTCTTCTGACCAGGGCGCCGTCTGCTTCTGCTACAACTACACCAAATCAGTACTCTATGATGACGCCCTTGTCGACAAAATCAATATCAGAATAGATAACTACGGAAGCCGATGCGACTTGCGAAGTCCCAGCGGGAAATGTTGTATCAAGGAGATTAAAAAAATGCAAAAAGAGAAGAAAGAGGAAGAGCTGCACGATATCTTCAAGGAAAAATAGTTTACACCTTCTGGCTTTTTTATCGGCTCATCTGCATCAACGCATCATGCATATCAAAATAGGCGATCATCACTTCAAAGATCATTCGCCAGAAAAGTTCCATACAGAAAAAGCAGAACAGAAAAAGTATATAGAGATAGATTCGTTTCGGCAACTTGTAATCGGGAAAATATCGGCGCTTCAACCACCACGAAACTGACCAGGCAGCGAGCGGCATAACAACTGCACCCATATAATAAAAGAAAATAAGAATTTTGGGGGTGACAAAGGTCTGAAAAGTAAGAAAATCCTGCATCGCTACCCCTTATTTAAACTGGAATCGGAGGCTTCAGCCCCGAACAGAGGCGGAGGCAGAGCCTTCCGATTCCGAACGACTTAATCTATCGCAACGACAATCTCGCCGTTCTGAACATCGAAGAGTACCTTGGCACCCTCTTCGATCTTGCCTTCGAGGATCAGCTCTGCCAGTCTGTCTTCGACCACTTCGTAGAGTGCTCTCTTAAGTGGGCGTGCGCCGTAGACGGGATCGAATCCTGCCTGTGCGATATAGGATTTCGCCGCTGGACTGAGAGCGATCGAAATGTCACGCTCTGCCAGCTTGTTCTGGATACTCTTGAAGAGGATATCCACGATACTGGTGATCGCCTCGAGATCGAGCGGATTGAAGATCACGATATCATCCAGACGGTTGAGGAACTCCGGTTTGAAGGCAAGCTTCAATTCATCATAAACCGCCTTTCTGCGATCTTCGGGATCTTTGAACTCCATAATCTTGTCACTGGCGATGTTGGAGGTCATGATAATGATGGTATTTTTGAAATCCACCGTAACCCCTTTGTTGTCTGTCAGACGTCCATCATCCAGCACCTGCAACAGTGTGTTGAAGACATCCGGATGCGCCTTTTCGATCTCATCGAAGAGGACGACAGAGTATGGCTTGCGTCTGACCGCTTCGGTCAATTGACCACCCTCTTCGTATCCGACATATCCCGGAGGCGCACCGACCAGTCTGCTGGCGGCGTGTTTCTCCATGTATTCACTCATATCGATACGGATCAGCGACTTTTCACTGTCAAAGAGGAACTTTGCCAGTGTCTTGGCGACCTGCGTCTTACCGACACCTGTTGGCCCCAGGAACATAAAGCTTCCGATCGGACGGTTGACATCACTCAATCCCGCTTTGTTGCGCTTGATCGCACGGGCGACAGCAGTCAACGCTTCACTCTGGCCGACAACCTCCTCTTTGAGGACATCCTCGATATGGAGGATTTTGTCTTTTTCGCTCTGGAGCATTTTATTGACCGGGATACCCGTCCATCGGCTGACGATTGTCGCGATCATCTCTTCATCGACAGAGTTCTTGAGGAGTGTCCCCTCTTCGACCATTCTGTCCCACTTCTCCTTGAGCTGCTGCAGCTTCTCTTCCTGAGCAGGGATCTGACCGTACTCGATCTCGGCAGCCTTGTTGAAGTCACCTTCTCTTTTGGCGCTTTCTGCCTGTGTCTTCAGTGCTTCGATCTCACTCTTGATCTCGGCGATCTCGTTGAAGACCGCTTTTTCATTCTCGAAACGGCTCTGGAGGTGGTTGCGCTCCTCTTCCATATCGGCGAGCTCTTTTTCGATCTCTTCGAGACGCTTGCTGTTCTTCTCGCTCTCCTCCATCTTGAGTGCTTCCCTCTCGACCTGGAGTGTCGAAATCTCACGCTTGATACGCGCCAGATCCGTCGGCTCACTCTCGATCTGCATCTTGAGTTCGGCTGCTGCCTCATCGATCAGGTCGATCGCCTTATCCGGCAGGAAGCGGTCGGTGATATAGCGGTCACTCAGCTTGGCTGCCGCCACCAGTGCGGAGTCCATAATAATGACATTGTGATGCGTCTCAAGTCTGTCTTTGATCCCTCTGAGGATCTGAAGTGCTTCATTGATACTGGGCTCACCCACTTTGACAGGCTGGAATCGTCTCTGGAGTGCCGCATCCTTTTCGAAATACTTGCGATACTCTTTGAGTGTCGTTGCACCGATCGTATGCAGCTCACCACGTGCCAGTGCCGGTTTGAGAATGTTGGCGGCATCCATGCTTCCTTCACTCGCACCCGCTCCGACGAT
>JAOZOG010000200.1 GCA_029933395.1 Sulfurovaceae bacterium
GGCATCAAAGGCTTGGAAGTGATGAGGCGTATGTGGCTACATTGATCGCTCCGGATATGGAGTGGTTGCGAGACTACGAGACGCTCCAGAAGCAGAACCATCTACCGGCGGGGAGCGACATCACCCATCTGGTTAATCAGCGACTTGACTGGGCTATATACAGTGAGTATGGCTACAAGAGTCATATCGGACGTACCTTGGAGCGAACCGCCTCATCGGTCGCTGCAATAGACGAAATAGAAGAGGTGGCTGCAGAGATCCTGCCCCGACTCCAAAATGAGATCGAGATGCTGCGTGACATCAATGAAGAACAGCTCCAAAAGTTCATCTTTGGACTCCTCCTACATATGAAAAAACAGGGAGCGATCGTCACGGATCACCTCGGTCAATATCTCTCGAGCGGAGGAAATATCTTCGCTTTTACGGCCTATCAAAAACTCTATATGCCCTCTTTTACAAAGCGCTCCCGTGCCCCGGAGTTTTTGACTACGGGAAATTTTCCTGCCTTTGAAAAGATACATCATCAAAGCAGCAGCAGCTGGTGTGACCAGTGGATACTCGATAATTTTCTGGATGAGAATCTTTTGATCGCCGGTTATGCCGTTGCGGTTTATCGGATCGTCCTGGAGAGGCTCCTGGCACATCAGGTGATATTGGAGAAGGAGTCATCCGGGCATCCGATATGGGGCTTGAATCCCAAAAAGATACGTATCACCAGTGAGACTGAAAAGCTCAGATGTGGGCAGTGTCACGATCTGTTGATCATCGGGGCAGAACAGCGTCAGATTGCTCAGGGAATGTCCTGTATGAGAAAAGGGTGCCAGGGGCACTATGAGGGCATCGAAAAAGAGGAGGATTACTATCGTGACCTCTATCGATATGGTGACCTGCAGCGCATTGTCGCCCGGGAGCATACGGGACTTCTGGAGAGAGGTGAGAGGGAGTGGGTGGAAAACAGTTTCATCGACAGAAAAAAAGGGGAACCCTGGAAGCCCAATCTCCTCTCTGCGACACCGACGCTGGAGATGGGTATCGATATCGGCGACCTCAGTAGCGTGATGCTCTGTTCGGTACCGCCAAACGGGGCGAACTATCTGCAACGTACAGGACGGGCGGGACGGAAGGATGGCAATGCATTCAATGCTACTGTAGCGAATGCCAGAGATCACGATCTCTACTTCTACAGTGATCCCGATACAATGATGCAGGGCACTATCGACGCACCGGGTGTCTTTATCGATGCCTCCGCCATACTTCAGAGACAGTTTCTGGCTTTTTGTATCGACCAGTGGGTCAGTGAAAAAAAGATCCACGAGAATGATTTTCCCTATAGACTCTCTGTCGTTCTCGATGCAGTCTCTGCAAGACAGACCAACAGGTTCCCTTTTACACTTATCCGATTTATCCAAAATGGATCAGAGAACCTGCTGAATCGATTCTTTTCGCTCTACGAAGAGGCTCTGCAGGCATCAACGAAAAAGCAGATCAGGCTTTTTGCACAGGGGGCAGACAGTGAAGTCAGAGTGGAAGATGAACCCGACGAACTGAAAGAATCAAAATCCCTCTCCTTCAAGCTGCTCAACCGACTGGAGCAAGTGATCATCGAGCGCAAAGCTCTGGAAAAGAGTATCGGCTCTTTGCGTGAAAAGATCAAAGCACACAAAAAATCTGAAGCGAAAGACAAGGACCATAATGATCTCCTGCGTGAGTATGAGGCGGAGCTTGCCGGGTTGAAATCGGTATTGAGGGTCATCAGGAAGAGGGATACGCTGGAATTCCTCACCAATGAAGGACTCCTGCCCAACTATGCTTTTCCGGAGAGTGGCGTGATCTTGAAATCGATCATCTTCAGACGCAAAAAGCAGGTTCAGGATGAGGAGGGTGCAGGGTATGAAAGTTTTACTTTCGAATATGAAAGACCTGGAAGCAGCGCCATCAGTGAATTGGCTCCAAGTAACAGCTTCTATGCCAGCGGTAGAAAAGTAAAAGTCGATCAGATCGATATGAATGTTTCCGAGATCGAGAGCTGGCGTTTCTGTGATCAGTGCTCCTATAGTGAGCGGGAATCTTCCAGAGTGGAGGCCCAGTGTCCCAATTGCGGCAGTCCTATGTGGAGTGATGCGGGACAAAAGCGTGAATTACTGCGAATGAAGCAGGTGATGGCAAATACAAGTGACCGGGAGAGCAGACTCAGGGATGACTCGGAACAGCGTGAACCGGCTTTTTATACCAAACAACTTCTGATCAATTTTGAAAAAGAGCAGGTACAGGATGCCTATGCCATTGAGAGTGAAGAGACACCTTTTGGTTTTGAGTTTATCCAGAAAGTTCAATTTAGAGAGATCAATTTTGGGGAGAGTTCATTGACCGGCGAAGAGGTCACTATCGCAGGCAGACGGATGCCTAGGAGAGGATTTGTCATCTGCAAACACTGTGGGAAAGTGCAGGAGCGCTCCCCTCAGGATGAAACATTTTCTCCCAGACACGCTTTCTCCTGCGACAGCAGTGATCCAGCCGCCGCCGATAACTTCATCGAATCACTCTATCTTTATCGTGAATTCAGTTCTGAAGCGATACGACTGCTCCTGCCCATCACGACACTGGCACTTTCTGAGGAGAAACTGCACTCTCTGATCGCCGCTTTCCAGATGGGATTGAAAATCCATTTCAGGGGATCGGTGGATCATCTCAGGGTGAGCCTGTACGATGAAATGGAGCCCGGAGAGGAGTTCAAACGCCGCTATCTTGTGCTGTACGACACGGTCCCCGGGGGCACAGGCTACCTGCGACAACTGATGAGAGACGGTAAGCCACTGTTTGAAGTGCTGCAAAAAGCCTATGAGAGGCTGATGACGTGCAGCTGCAACGACGACCATACCAAAGATGGCTGCTATCAGTGCCTCTATGCTTACAAAAATAACTTTGACAGACCATTGATCTCAAGAGAAAAAGCGAAGGAGATACTGGGTAATATTTTAAAATATGAAGATAGTGTCAGGCAAGTTGGTGGACTTGGAAAAGTCTCCGTCAACCAATTGATTGAAAGTGAGTTGGAGGCGAAATTTCTCGAGGAGATCGCCAATCTTGCCTCAACAAAATATCATTTCGCAATGAAGCCCATTATTACAAGTCGGCAAAGAACGGGTTTTTTGGTCAAGATAGGAGAGTATACGTATGAACTGGAGCAGCAGGTGGATCTGGGTGAAAGGGAGGGGGTATCGATCGCTTCGAGAGCTGATTTTGTCTTCTATCCCACAGGACAGAGTAATCTTAAGCCTATAGTAGTCTTTACGGATGGATTCAGTTATCACAAGGAACGAATCGGAAAAGACAGTGCACAGAGAATGGCACTCATGGCAAGTGGAAACTATATCGTATGGTCGCTGACCTGGGAAGATGTAGAGCAGTTTTCACAAAAGAAGCCAAACTATACCTATCATGATTTTCTTTCATTCGACACAATGAATATGAAAACATTCAAAAGTCTTCAGAGAGAAAATCGTGCGTTTGTTACCCATACAAACTTTCAATGGTTGATAGCACTGCTCGAATCACAGGATATACCAGAATGGAAAAGCAGAGCTGTCAATAGTGCTATCGCGATGACGGAAGGTAAAATGCTCCAAGTCTCCTCGCCGCAATGGGTAGCGACGGTCGCATCTATGCTGACGGAAGATATGATCGATACGCTTCCGGGCGCAGGAGAGTATCTGCTGGGAAGCAAGAGGAGTGAAAATGTATCGCTCACACTGCTGGGTGTAGTGGATGAGATCAAGCAGAAAGATATCTCCAATACGACTGCTGTTCTCTTCATCGATGATACATTGGAGACATCAGTTGATCACTGGGCAGGTGCATTGCGCCTCTTCAATCTTTTTCAATTTTTGAACTATGCTTTCTTCACGACTGCATCCGGCTTGGAAGAAAATGCGTATGATCTGCTGCTCTTGAATCCTGGTGGCGATCAGCGTAAGGGGCTGGATGCGTGGGGTGTGGTTTATGAAGAGGTTTTGGATGAAGCGAAATCACTGGTCAGGCTGCTCTCACAAGAATCGTTTCCACTGCCCGAAGTGGGCTATGAGCTGTGCAATGAGCAAGGTAGAGTCATCGCAGAAAGTGAACTCGCATGGCCGGATCGGAAAATCGCGGTGATGCTCGAAGAGATACCGGTCTCCGATGAGAGAAATAGAGAGGGGTGGGATATCTACTCAGTTAAAGATGAGT
>JAOZOG010000201.1 GCA_029933395.1 Sulfurovaceae bacterium
GGAACCCATCTCCACCGCCGTAGATAAAAATCTGTTTGTCATACAAAGTTGAGGGGTTAATTTAGCGTGAAAAAGAATTTGGCGAGATTTGTCATACATGGTATAATGAGCCCATGAAATATACGGAACGGATAATCATACGGCTCACAAAAGAAGAGAAGGCCCGCCTGCAACTCGAAGCGGATCGTCACGGACTGACTTTATCAAAACTGATAAGGAGAATCATTGCATCACACAATCACGGACGACGGCAGGATTCTGCCGATATATCAGATTGAAGAAAAGAAAACGCCAAAAAAGGACAAACTCAGAGAAATCAGACGACGTGTAGGGATCAAACAGCAAAGAAAAGCACAACCCAAAGTGCTGACCGACGAAGACCGTGCTGCCATGTCCGTCGCCGCCCGTCTTCGCAAAAAGAGGCCTTACATCAAAGGGAAAAAATACTGCCCGCAATGCCATTGTCATCTGCCCTACAGCTGCTTCAGAATAGTCAAAAACGCCTATTATCCCCACAAATTCATCGCAGTTTACTGTAGAGAATGCGAAAAAGAAAGGAAAAGATTTGACCCCAAAGCAATATGCCCAACTAAAAAGCTACAAACCTCTTTCAAAAAAGGAAAAGGAAAAAGGGAAGTCCCACCTGAAAATATACGGGACGAACGAGCCCCTGCCATGGAGTGAAATCTACACACGCATCGCTTCGGGCCAATCCATGGAAGAGATTGCAAAAATGTACGGTCACGGGCGCATGATTACACTTTGGGCCATCGAAGAGGGGGTAGAGCCGCGAAAAGACTACGAAGAGGCCGTTTCAACCTCTATAGAAGCGCGTGAACGCATCCGGGAGATTGCAAAAACCGACCCCACCGCGGCAAAAACACTGATGGAGATCGCCAACGAGACCAGACCCGACCTTGCAACCGAAGTCGTGCTGGCCTCTGCGGACATCATCGACCGTGTACGCGATCTCGTTCGCGGAGACTATGTACAGCCGTCGGATATGCCCCATCTCGCCAAAGCGATCCAGACCTGCACCGATACGATAGGAATCACGCAGCGTCACGCCTCTCAGGCCGCCATCAACGCCCAGAACGTCACGATCACCGGGTTCGACTTCGTAGAGGACAACGGCCCGCCGCAATCCCAATCGACCACCGATGCCACCGACGCGGAGATCGTCGATGAGTAGATTGCAGGCCAAACTGCTGCCCCACCAGATGCAATTCGTACAGTCCAACGCCCGTTACCCGGCCCTTATTGCAGGATACGGCGCGGGCAAGACCGAAGCTCTCGTCATGCGCGTCCTGCGGTTCATATCGGGCATCCCGAACGCGGTCATCGGCGTCTACGAGCCGACGGTGGACCTCATCAAGCGGATTCTGTATCCCCGGTTCGAAGAGATATTCGGGGGAGCGGGGCTGATCTACACGCTCAACAAGACGGACGGGATACTCGAAGTGTTCATGCCTCCGCCGATCGGCAAGTGCCAGATCATCTTCAGATCGATGGACAACTACAGCCGGATCATCGGTTACGAGACCCATCATGCCATCCTCGACGAGATAGACACGCTGCCGAAAGACAAGGCCTTCGAGGTGTGGGTGAGGGTGCTGGCCCGTAACAGGAAAGGGTCGCACACCCAGTCCGCTTCCATGCCGAAGAAGAACACCGTCGGCGTGACCACCACTCCCGAAGGGTTCAACTTCACATATGAGCTGTGGGGCAAAACACACAAAGACAACCCCGACTACGAGCTCATACGAGGCCGTACCGCGGACAACTGGCACCTGCCGTCCGACTACATCGACGCCCTTCGGCGCACCTACCCGCCCAACCTGATCGACGCCTACCTCAACGGAGAGTGGGTCAACCTCGTCGGCAACACGGTGTACAGCAGCTTCGATCGCTACAAGAACCATACCCAGCTCACACTCGACGACTGGCCGGCCCACGCCCCTCTCCATATCGGCGCGGACTTCAACGTCGTGCGCATGGCCGCCGTCACCGTGCTCAAAGGAGAGGACGGGCACTACTACGTGGTAGACGAGATGCACAAGCTGCGGGACACACCTGCTCTTATCGAGACCATCAACGCCCGCTACCCCTACGCCACCCGGCGGGCGACCATCTACCCCGACGCCTCCGGGCGCAGCCGCAAGACCGTTGACGCCTCCAAGAGCGACATCCGCCTGCTGCGCGAGGCGCACTTCCGGGTCAACGCCCCCAAGAAGAACCCGCCGGTCAAGGACAGGGTCATCAGCGTCAACACTCTGTTCTGCGACGCGACGGGCGACCGGCGGCTGTTCGTCAACACCGACAGGTGCCCTGCTCTTACCGAGGCGCTGGAGAGACAGGTCTGGGACGAGAACGGCAATCCCGTCAAGGACGGCACAGAGGACATACTGGATGCGCTTGGGTACGTCATGACCCGCATCGCAGGGCTCAACAGGCCGGTAACCGCCGTTACGCGGATGCGTATGGTATGATGCTGTAAAAGAAAAGCGAAAGGACAAGCGATGTCATATACACCGAAAGACTTTGTGGGTGCATCGACTTCGGCGTTCCAGTCCGATCCGAACGACGTGACCCAGCGCCACCTGCTGTACGACAAGTACCACGACAAGGTGAAGACGACATGGGACGTGTGGAACGGGAAGGACACGACGGAAGAGTACCTGTTCCAGTTCCCGCAGGAGAAGCCCGACACCTTCAAGATACGCAAGGAGCGGGCGACGCTGCGCAACTTCGTCAAGCGGTCCGTCGATGCCTTCACGGGGATGATCTATCACAAGCCCGTCGAGGTCAAAGGGTTCGGTACGAAAGTGAGGCGCATCCTGCCGCGCATCGACACGCAGCGGGACCTACAGACGTTCATGCGGCAACTTACCGAAGCGACTATCAGAGACGGCAAGGCCTACATTCTCATCGACAGTCCCCAAACGGGCAACGCCCAGCCCCATCCGCTCAACGCCCATCCCTACTTCTGTCTGATCGACCGCCTCAGTCTCATCAACTGGCGGCGCGACACGCAGGGGCGGTTCCTGATGGCCGTCATCGAAGAGGTCGTCAGCGAGCCCTACGGGCCGTTCGGAACCAACTGGATACGCCAGTGGCGCCACTACTATATAGATGACACGAGAGGCATGGTCAATATCGCCATCTACCGCCAGAACATCAACGGGTCGAGCGCGGACAACACACGGCCGAACCCCGCCCAGACAACGCTGGCGCAGGGCAACACCTACGTCTACGAGACCATCGAGACGGGGTTCGACTACATACCTCTCGTAGAGGTGGACGTCGGCGATATGCCGCCGCTGTACGACGTGGCGCTGATGAACATCAAACACTTCAACCGCCAGAGCCACAAAGACCGCTATCTCACGATGGCCGCCCTGCCGATCCCCGTGATCTGGGGCGCCGACGTAGACCCTGCAACGGGAGAGACGCAGACGGCCAAGCCCGCCCTCGTCATCGGGGTGGACGAGGCGTTCATCTTCCACGGTACGAAAGACGAGGCGGATTTCGAGTGGCGGGAGCTGTCGGGCAACAGTCTCGACGCCCTGCAAAACGACCTCGAAGCCATCACCGAAGACATCGTCACGGGCATCCTGCGGGCGGCGGACAGCAACAACGCGGTCGAGAAGAGCGCAACCGAGGTCTACTATATGCAGGCGGAGAGCTCCAACAGGATCACCACGATCGCTACGGCGGTCGAAGCGGCGGTCAACCGTGCGCTCATCATACTCAGCGATATCTACAAGGAGCGCGTGCCGGAGGGCAGCAGGGTCATCATCGCCAAAGACTTCAATCCGTTCTTTCAGGGGCCGGACGCAGCCCGCGTGCTGCTTGAAAGCTACCTCATGGGCCTGCTCAGCACCGAGACGTTCCTTAAAAGCCTCAACGACATGGAGCTCATCAACATCGGCAGCGCGGCGGACGAGATCATCCGCATCAAAAACGATACGTTCGAGCTCACACCGAGACTCATGGATGCCGCCGGACGGCTTACGCCGCTCAACGAGGCGGACAAGCGCACGCAGCGGTTCACATCGCAGGATGTGCGCATCTAACCATAATCGGCAATATGATATAATTGTCATACATATTCAAGGAGGTACAAATGGCAGATCAAGTTACACCTACACCGCAGGACGTCGTCGCCGCTCTACAGGGCGACAATCCTCAATATGCGGGAGTAGTAGAGTCG